>JAFKGL010000018.1 GCA_017307065.1 Candidatus Paracaedimonas acanthamoebae | reverse complement strand
CTCCCAGTGATGACGAGGAAGAAGAGATGAAAATCATTCCTCCCGCTCCCAGTGATGACGAGGAAGAAGAGATGAAAATCATTCCTCCCGCTCCCAGTGATGACGAGGAAGAAGAGATGAAAATCATTCCTCCCGCTCCCAGTGATGACGAGGAAGAAGAGATGAAAATCATTCCTCCCGCTCCCAGTAATGATGAGGAAGAAGAGATAAAAGTCGTTCTTCCCGCTCCTAGTGATGACGAAGAAGAAAAAAAACCTAAAAAACTCGGTAAAATTAATGTAGGTGCTCTTCAGAAAGCATATGGATATCAGCAACCTGAAGAAGCCGAAGGCAAGAAATTAACGGCATCTACAACCGAAAAGAATAAAAGAAAGAAACGCAGAAAATAAAGGAAATGATTAAGGTCTCAGAATAGTAGACTTTAAGAAATTTCTTAAGAGAATATCGGCAAATAAAAAGAGGGGAATTTTTATTTGCCTTAAAAGGTTTTTTTGATAAAAATCTGTACTAGTTTTATAATTTTTAAGGAGAGAAAAATGAAAAAAGGTTTATATTTCGTTACAGCATTGGCCGGCATCATGTCCGCTCAGGCTGAAACACTACGAACAAGCTTAGATGGTTTTTCAATTGGGTTACAAGGTGGATATGGTATTGGTGAATCCACAGCTGATCGCAATACGACAAGAGTTACTCCAATGGTCACAGATCATTCTAATGTTTCTCAACGTGGAGCCCTTGGTGGTGCTAATATTGAGTATGGTCGCGTTTTCAACAATACTTTTTTTGCGGGACTTCAAGTCAGTGCGATATTTGGAAATGTTAAGGGAGATATTAAAACATCTATAAATGCCCCACGCCCGATATTAACATCTGTTAAATTAAAGGATGGTTATGGAGTTGCCTTACGTCTTGGTAAAACAGTAGCAAGAACCGTTCTTCCTTATGTAAAAGTTGGTATTGTCACCTCAAAGTGGGAATCGATAACAGATGGTATTTCTACAGCAATCGGTAAAGGAAGTGCTTCCAAGCGCCGTACTGGTTGGGAACTTGGAGCCGGTGTAGACTTTTCTGTCACCGAATGCGTTGCAGTTGGCGCAGAAGTCAGTCACCTACAATACCAAAAACTTTCTTATGATGTAAGGCATGAGCCAAGCCAAATTGTTACGCGTCATGTACAAGTTAAGCCTCGTGAAAATCGTATAATGTTTCGTGTTAAGTATAAATTGGGTGACTAATAAAATTAGTCTCATCTAAAAAGGCTTTATTTTAAAAGAAGCGAGGAGAGACTTTTCTCCTCGTTTTTTATGAATAGGATAAAAAAATTAATTAAAATCTTGAATAGAGATCACCCAAGATTTTTTAAGAAGAGGGTGAATCTGCTGTATTAACCGGCTCTGCATCTTTTATAGGGGGCATTGCAATCAAAAGATTAGAGGGAACTTTGCCGTATCCATATCCAATTCGGAAAGGTAATTCCCGAATAGTATCTTTTTGTTCAACGAAATAACGTGCAAGGTCAGGTTGTTTATACGCCACAAAGCTTTCCCCATAGGGTTCTTCATAAACGCCAAAATATCTTAGTTGCCATTGATGTTGTTGGAGCACGCGATAAGGAAGGCCGGTATCATCTTGAAGAAGCAACGTTGTATTCTCAAGGACAAAGTCAACAAGCTTCGCAAAACCAGTTTGATGAGGGGTGTAAGAGGCGGACTTAAACATTGTTGCCCACGGGCCTTTCTTTTTGAGGAAAGGTGTGATTTGGTGAATATGGTTGTCGTTCATATTCTGTCTAAAGTAAGTAAGTGTTTGAGGCTTGTCATGGCCTTGTTGAAGGAATGAGATCGACACACCTTGCGCTTCGTGATCAGGGCATTCAAGAAGGTCACCTTCAGACGTTATCTTCACAAAAGTAATCGATTTTATCTTGGCTTGAGATCGTTTGAGAAGTGCTAGAAGAGTTGGAAGAACGCCACAATCAAAAAAGTCTTTGGACATATCTTTTGTAATAAAAAAGCTACGATGAAAGAGAGAACTTGTTCCATTTTGAACGTTTTGAAGGTAGCTTTGACGCTTCTCAGGCAAGTTTAGCATATCAAAAGAAAGATTCTTTCCCACACGCTCAAGGCCAATAATAAAATATTCAGGGCTTTGTGGAAAGAATAGAAGGGCATTCAAAACATCAGGTCCCCCCATCGGATAGAAGAGTGGTAAAGTGATTGGATCTAAATATTGGTCACGCCAAGCTTTCATGGGAAGAAGACGTTTTTCTTGGATTCTTGTCCAGCGATCTTCAAAATCTTTAGAGAAATCTTGCCATTCGGGGGACTGTTCATAGTCAGCAAAGGCGCCGCTTTGCGGAATGCCAGCTAAAAAGGTCGCAATTTGATCAAGAGAAACAGCTTGAGAAGTTGGGGTATTTTCGACGCTAGCATTTAAAGGAGCTACAAAGTTTAATAGCAAGGTTAAGGATAATTGATAGAAAATTTTCATGGTCATGCTTCGTTATTTTAATCACAATGAGGTGGTTGTACTCTTCTCTCAAAAATTCGTCAAATTGATAATGCACTCTTTAAAATATGGGCAGAGTAATTTTTATGAGAAAATAAAAAAAACATAAGAAGGTTGTAAACCGGAGAAAAAAATGGCGTCCCCAGCGGGATTCGAACCCGCGTTGCCGCCGTGAAAGGGCGGTGTCCTAGGCCTCTAGACGATGGGGACATGGGCACATCTTTACTGGGGTGTGAGATAAAAATCAAGCAAAATCTTCACTTTTTTAAGGAATATTATGAGGGGGAATTTTTTTCTATTTTTTTATAAAAAACAGTAACATTTTTTATTTTAAATTATTGAAAATAAACAATAAATAATTCAAAAATTTTAATAATTTTATCGACTTAAGGCTGATTTTATGCTATACTGAAAGTATAATAAAAAGAGGGAAAACATGGGAGACGCTTTAAATTTTGATGTTGTAATTGTGGGCGCAGGGCCCGCAGGATTGGCAGCGGCTATCCGCTTAAAACAGCTATGTGCCGAAAAATCGCACGACCTAAGTGTGTGCGTTCTTGAGAAAGGAGCCGAGGTGGGAGCTCATATCCTTTCAGGCGCTGTTCTTGAGCCGCGCGCGCTTCAGGAACTGATTCCTGATTGGAAGGAAAAGGGGGCGCCCTTAGAAACGCCGGTCCAACAAGATAAGTTCCTTTTTTTAACAGAAAAAAGATCTTTTCGGTTACCAACACCACCACCCATGAAAAATCACGGGAATTATATCATTAGCCTCGGTAACTTTTGTCGGTGGCTTGCAGGACAAGCAGAATCTTTAGGCGTTGAAATTTATCCTGGCTTTTCTTTGGGGCAAACACTTTATGATGATCAAGGGAAAGTGATTGGGGTAGAGACAACACCGAGAGGGCTTGATCGTGAAGGGCAGCAAAAGGATTCTTATGAACCTGGGGTCCAAATTCTCGCGCGCCATGTTATCTTTGCAGAAGGATGTCGAGGCTCGTTAAGTAAAGAACTCTTTGAGCGATTTAATCTACGGCGCGAGTGCCAACCTCAAACGTATGGACTTGGTCTTAAAGAACTGTGGGAAATTAACCCCGAGAAGCATCAGCAGGGGCTTGTAGTACATACGCTGGGTTGGCCACTTGAGGCGGAAACCTATGGCGGCTCTTTCCTCTATCACTTAGAGAATAATCAACTCGCTATTGGATTTGTCATTGGTTTGGATTATAAAAATCCTTATCTGAGCCCTTATGAAGAATTTCAGCGCTTTAAGCATCATCCGACCATTAAGTCACTTTTGGAAGGAGGGCGACGTATTTCTTATGGCGCGCGGGCACTGAATGAGGGTGGATGGCAATCAATTCCGCGATTGAGCTTTCAAGGGGGCTCTTTAATTGGCTGTGCTGCGGGCTTCCTCAATGTGCCCAAAATTAAAGGAACCCACACGGCAATGAAATCAGGGATGATCGCGGCCGAAGTGATTTTTGACGCTTTAAGTCAAGGTAAAGAGCCAGAAGAGGGCAATCTTGATCAAGCGGTTCAGAAGAGTTGGATTGCGGAAGAGCTAAAGCCTGTCCGTAATATGCGCCCAGGATTCCAAAAAGGATTATGGGCTGGTTTAGTGAATGCTGCGTTTGAAACTCTATCTAGAGGGAAATTCCCGTGGACGTTAAAACATCGTGAAGATCATCGTTCTTTAAAAAAAGCAGAAGAATGCCAGCCTATTTCATACCCAAAGCCGGATGGTATTATTTCATTTGATAAAATGTCCTCCGTTTATCTTTCCAACACAAACCATGCAGAAGACCAGCCTTGTCATTTGCACTTGAAAGATCAGGACATTCCGATTTTGTATAATCTTGCAAACTATAATGCACCTGAGCAACGATATTGTCCTGCGGGTGTGTATGAGATTGTACAAGCGGCGTCAGGAGAACAGAAACTTCATATTAACGCGCAAAATTGCGTTCATTGTAAAACATGCGATATTAAAGATCCCTTGCAAAATATTGAATGGCGACCCCCTGAAGGTGGGGATGGACCACGCTATCCCAATATGTAAAAAAATGTTAAGGAGATTGTCACTCTTTGGAAATAAAGGCAGAAAAATGACGGATCATATTCATATAGCAGTTGCTGGCGCTTCTGGGCGCATGGGGCAGCTGATCATTCAGCAGGTCCTTGAATCACCATACGCAAAGCTTACGGGGGCCAAGGTTTCCTGCACAAGTCTGTTCAATGGCGAAGCTCTTACAACGCTTTTCCCGCAAGGGCCTAACGATGTTGTTTTAACGTCAATGACAGAGAAAGCCTTTAAAAATTCTAAGGTTATTATTGATTTTACAACACCTGAAACGCTTCAGGCGCATCTTGACGTCGCTCTTCGAGAAAAAATTGCTCTTGTTATTGGAACGACGGGATTATCAAAAGAGCAATTTCAGGTGTTAGAGAAAGCTTCACTTACCATTCCCATCCTTTACTCTGCGAATTTTAGTTTAGGGATTAATTTGCTTTTTGAGATGGTGAAAGAAGCTTCGAAAAAGTTGGGCGCTGATTTTGATGTGGAGGTTCTGGAAATGCATCACCGTCACAAGCAAGATGCGCCATCAGGAACATCTCTAATGCTTGCCAAGGCAGCGGCAGAAGGACGAGATCTTTCACTTCAAGAGAGCGCGATCTATGATCGAACCCGCCAACGTCAAGCGCGCCGTGAAAACGACATAGGTTTTGCAGTTTTACGAGGGGGCAGTGTGATTGGGGATCATTCTGTAATGTTTGCTTCGGATGAAGAGATTGTTGAATTCTCTCATCGGGCTTTAAAGCGAGATATTTATGCAAAGGGAGCCCTTAAAGCGGCGCTATGGCTTGCAAATCAAAAGCCAGGCTATTATAAATTTTCCGATATTTTAACAACAGTAGAGAAAAGTGCCATATCATGATAGGTCCCGTGATTATTCTTGTGGAGTCGCAGATCCCCCAAAATATTGGCAAGACAGCGCGTGCCATGCTCAATTGTGAATTGCGAGATCTGAGGCTTGTTAGGCCTTTGGTTGATCATTGTCATCGAGATGCGCGGGCCCTTGCAGCGGGGGCGGATGAAGTCTTGGAACAAGCAAAAATATTTAATTCAACGGGTGAAGCGATTGCAGATTTGCATCGCGTTTTCTCAACAAGTGCGCGCCATCGAGATATGGTTGAACTTCAGTTAACACCTAAGAAAGCGGCTGATTTTTTTGTTGAAATGGTCCAAGAAAATCATCGCATTGGGGTACTCTTTGGACCTGAACGGGCGGGGCTTGATAATGAAGATGTGGCCTTATGTGAGGGCAATATTTTTGTGCCGGTGAATCCCGAATTTAGTTCCCTTAACTTAGCGCAAGCAGTTCTTTTGATTGCTTATGAGTGGTATCAAGCTAAAGTAAAATTCCCCGAAATGACCTTAAAAAAAGGAGAAGCCTCTTTAGCAAGCCGGGAAGAATTATTAGGATTTCTGAACCAACTTGAAGGAGAGCTAGACCTTTCGGGCTATTTTAGGGCTGATCATAAGAAACCTAAAATGCTTCGGACAATTCATAATATGTTTTCAAGAGTTCCATTGACATCCCAAGAAGTTCGAACCTTAAGAGGAATCGTGTCAGATCTTTCGGATCCGCATGGAGAAAAGGCAAGAATGACGAAAAGAAGGCTTCAAAAGCAGGAAAAAGAGACTGAAATCTGAAGTTATTATTCATGAGAATAAACATTTTTTAATAATCGAATTGACAACAGGGTGGAAACCAGTATATCTCAAAGCAGCAGTATATTTAGAAAACTTTTCTTATCCCTTGATTAGAGTAATGTGAAGTATGACAAAACGTTTAAATTCAAAGTACAAAATTGACCGTCGTTTAGGTGTTAACCTATGGGGTCGCCCTAAGAGTCCCGTAAATTCACGTGCCTATGGTCCCGGCCAGCACGGTCAGAATAAAAGCAAACCAAAAGATTATGGTTTGCAATTAGCAGCAAAACAACGCTTAAAAGGCTATTATGGCAATATTGGTGAGCGCCAATTCCGTAGCCTTTTCCAAGAAGCAATCCGCCGTCGTGGTGATACAGGTGAGAACCTGGTTGAGCTTTTGGAAAGACGCCTTGATGCCGTTGTTTACCGGATGAAGTTTGTTCCAACTCCTTTTGCGGCACGCCAGTTCGTGAACCACGGGCATGTGAAGGTGAATGGCCGTCGAGTTAATATTTCATCCTACCAAGTTAAAGATGGTGATGTGATTGAAGTCAAAGATAGCTCAAAACAAATGGCAATGGTTCAAGAATCAGTGAATTCTCAAGAAAGAGAAACACCAGATTATATTCAAGTTGATACCAATGCCCTTAAAGGAACATTTGTTCGCGGACCACAACTCGCGGACGTTCCTTATCCTGTTCAGATGGAACCAAATCTTGTTATTGAGTTCTATTCTCGTTAATAGGAAGCTAAGAAATCTAAGAGAAAAAGGAACTTTTTAAAGTTCCTTTTTTTTTGAGGGGAACTAAGATATGAGAATGGCAATTATCGTGCATGCCGAATACAGCGCGTTTATGAGCTTCAATTTCATATGGAAATTACGTCACAAGGGATCGCAGACTTAATTAAGGCATGCCCAGACGATTTAAAACCTGGAAAGTTTGTCCAAAATGAAGAAGTACTTATGAGTCAAGATTTGGACGGAATTCATCAGCATATGTGTCATTTACTCGATCGCCTTGTAAATAAATTCTCTCTAAATTAATTTAAAATTAAAAAAGTATGTATTTGCTCGCTTTTCTAAATTGACGAGCCCTAGTTAAAAGATTTAGTTTCTAATTCTAATAGGGAATCCTTTTAAGTTCTATAGAGAAAGAAAAAAGAAATGCGTGACTCTTCTGCACGTGAAAAAACTATAGCTGTTATTTTAACTATTACAGGTGCAGCCCTTCTTGGGTTTTCACCTATATTGGTGCGATTAAGTACGATTGAACCTCTTTCAACTGGTTTCTTTCGGTTCTTTTTAGCTTTTCCATTCTTATTTAGTTGGATGTTATTTGATCATCATCAAGACATCCAATCTAAAGCGCCTCGGACGAAAAGAGAGTACTTTTTATTAATTTCAGCAGGCGTGTATTTAGCCCTCGATATTGCTTTTTGGCACTGGTCTCTCCAAAAAACAGCTGTTGCGAATGCAACTCTTTTAAACAATTTAACCTCTATTTTTGTGGCGGCGATTTCTTGGCTTGTTCTGCGAATAAAATTAGGTAGATCAACAGTTATTGGCATTCTTCTTGCCACGTTAGGGGCGGCTCTTCTTGTTGGAGAAAGGAATGAAGCCCATGTTTCGCAGCTTTTGGGAGATAGTCAGGCTTTAATTTCAGCGGTTTTTTATGCAGGATATGTTTTGGCTGTTAAGCAGTTGCGCCAACATTTCAGTGCAGCAACAATTATGACATGGTCTGGGCTTGCAAGTATGTACACGTTAGCATTGATGATGGGGATTTATGAACACCATCTTCTTCCTGCTTCTTGGCAAGATTGGTTGCCTATCATGGGACTTGCAATCATCGTTCATGTTCTTGGTCAAGGTTTTGTTGCGTATGGTATGGGGCAGTTAACCGCAGCTTTCTCTTCTGTTGCCTTAATGATTTCTCCTATCGTTTCGACGATTGTTGCTTGGTATTTGTTCTCAGAAGAATTAACGTTGATAAAAATGCTAGGTGGAATCATTATTCTTATTGGGCTTGTAATCGCTCGAGAGAGTGAAAAAAAATTATCATTTCAAAAATTAAGGAACTAATATGCGTCGCTATCGTGCAACAAAAATCGTCGCAACCCTCGGGCCAGTAAGCTCTTCACCAGAGATTATTGAACAACTTTTTTTAAAAGGTGTGGATGTTTTTCGTCTTAATTTTTCCCATGGAACACATGAGACTCATCTCAAAAATTATAAGATTATTCGCGTATTAGAAACAAAATATGGGCATCCTATTGGAATTCTTCAAGATTTACAAGGACCAAAATTAAGGGTGGGAGCCTTTAAAGAAGGGAAAATTGACCTTAAAGTGGGTGATTACTTCAGATTTGATCTTGATCCTACACCAGGAGATTTTAGGCGCGTCAATCTACCTCATCCAGAAATCTTTGCAGCTCTTAAAAAGGAAACAGATCTTTTATTGGATGATGGTAAATTACGTCTTAAAGTCCAGACTCATGGGCCCGATTTTGCTGAAGCGCTCGTGATTGTCGGAGGTCCCTTATCCAATTCAAAAGGGGTTAATGTTCCTGATGTCACTTTGCCGATTTCTGCTTTGACTGAAAAAGACCGTAAAGACTTGGCATTTGGTTTGGAGATGGGCGTGGATTGGGTTGCCTTGTCCTTTGTTCAAAGACCAGAAGATGTTATTGAAGTAAAGTCTATTATAGGTAATCGAGCAAGTGTGATTGCTAAATTAGAAAAACCGATGGCTATTGAATATCTTGACGACATTGTTTCAGTTTCAGATGGAATTATGGTTGCGCGCGGTGATCTTGGAGTTGAAATGTTACCTGAGGCTGTTCCGCCCCTTCAGAAAAGAATTATCCGCGCCTGCCGTATGAGCGGTAAGCCTGTTATTGTTGCAACTCAAATGCTTGATTCTATGGTTCAGCTGCCAACTCCAACGAGAGCTGAGGCTTCAGACGTGGCAACAGCTGTTTATGATGGCGTTGATGCGGTTATGCTTTCTGCCGAATCTGCTTCTGGGGCTTATGCTCAAGAAGCAGTTTCTATGATGAATCGCATCATAGAATCAGTCGAAAAGGATGCTTATTATCATCAACAATTGAAAAACAGTAGGACGCCCTGGCAATCAACATCTTCGGATGCGATTACGGCTGCTGCACGACAAGTTGCTGAGACAATTGAAGCAAAGGCGATTGTTACCCTGACGACAACGGGTGCTACAACCTTCAGAGCAGCCAGAGAGAGACCTTCAACTCCTATACTATCGCTAACACCGAATCCTCAAGTTGCACGATTGCTTTCTCTTGTTTGGGGGACACATCCTATTGAAATGCAAGAATTTGATTCTATCATCGAAATAGATATACGCGTTTCTCATCTCGCAATGCAAAATGAATTTGCTCGCAAAGGAGACAATTTAGTTCTAACGATTGGAGGAGATTTCACGCGTCATGACGCTCCTCGTGTTTTTCATTCGGGGACGACACGTCTCCTCAGTATTATAAACGTGACTGAGGAATAAATTTTGCAGGATGAGAGTACCCTTACAGGTCGTTTGAAGCGGTATGCTCATGTATCAACAGCGATGAGCACGACGGCTCTGCGTCTTGCAGGAGAACGTTATTTTGGTCTTTTGGTTGATCACGAATCTTTGGCTCATGATCTCACTCATGCCCTTGGATCCCTTAAAGGCCCTGTGATGAAGATTGCCCAGATGTTGGCATCCATTCCTGATAGTATTCCTTCAGAATATACGGCTGAATTTTTGCAGCTTCAGGCAAATGCGCCTGCCATGGGATGGCCTTTTGTAAGGCGGCGGATGATTGCTGAATTGGGGCATAATTGGCAGGATAAATTTGCTCATTTTCAACATGAAGCCACTTTTGCAGCATCTCTAGGTCAAGTTCATAAAGCAGAAAGTAAAGAAGGAAAACCCCTTGCATGCAAGCTGCAATATCCGGATATGAAGTCAATTGTCGAAGCTGATTTAACGCAATTGAAGCTTATTTTTTCTCTTTATGAAGCATCTCTAAAAGCTCTCCAAACACAAGAGATTTATGAAGAAATTAAGGCACGCTTATGGGAAGAGCTAGACTATGAATTGGAAGCAAAACATATAGCCCTTTATCAATACATTTTTAGAGATGAATCTTCGGTCCGTTTACCTGAAGTTATTCCGCAACTTTCGACTAAACGTCTTTTAACGATGACATGGCTTGAAGGTAAGCCTCTCAAAGAACTTAAAAATCTTTCTCAAACAGAGTGCAATCTTCTAGCTCAGAATATTTTTCGAGCCTGGTATAAACCTTTTTATCATTATGGCGTGATTCATGGAGATCCTCACCTTGGAAATTATACATTTTCCTCAGAAGGAATTGTGAATCTTTTGGATTTTGGATGTGTGCGGAAATTCCCAGCATCTTTTGTCAAAGGAGTTATCGATCTTTATCATGCCATGCTTTATCAAGATATAGATCTAGCCGTTTCGGCTTATGAAACTTGGGGATTTAAAAATTTATCTAAAGAGCTGATAGACGTACTTAATCTATGGGCAAAACTTTTATATGAACCTCTTCTTGATGATCGTATACGCTCCATTCAAGTGGATAATAGAGGCACTTATGGGCGAGAGATTGCTTATCAAGTTCATACAAAATTACGTGAATTAGGTGGGGTTTGTCCGCCGCGAGAATTTGTTTTTATGGATAGAGCAGCTGTGGGAATTGGTTCGGTTTTTATGCACCTAAAAGCAGAATTAAATTGGCATCAACTCTATCAAGACCTTATTCAAGACTTTAGTCCTGAAAATGTTGACCAGCAACAAGCTATAGCTTTGAGTGAATCTCATCTTTTATAGAAACACGTTTTCTTACTTTAAGATTTTTTAATTTCAATTATTCGGTAAAGCATCTACTAAAAAATATTTTTTATAATGAGATGGCGCTTGTTTATGTATTAAACAAAGATTATACGCAAATTTTTTTGGATTTATCTCCAAAAAGAACGGTAAAAAAGGTTACTAGACATTTTTAAATAAAAAAGAAGGGAGCTTTTATAGCTCCCTTCTTAATGCACTAATATATAAATTAGTTTAAGCTGAGGTCTTATTTCACGAGAGCATTATATCTCTTTGAAAGTCCCTTTACAGCCACAACCCAAGCACCAACAACAACGCCAACAACACCTGCAAGGTATGGCGCAATTGTCATAATATCACCCGCTGTTGCGATGAGAAGACCTTGTTGAACATAACCGCCGCCAGCTTTTCCTAGGCGTCCACCAATAACGTCGACAGCTGCTTTACCTTTGACCTTAAGTTCTTGATCAAGAGGGATATATGCCATTTCTTTTGTTGGGTCAAAGTTTGAATACTTTGTACCTTTACTGAGGATATTTTGAATAGCCCCAATATAGGTTGCCATTAAGGTTGCTGTAAGTCCCATGCCTGCAACGAGTGGTGTTAATTCATCCTTAAAGAGCACGAATGCAAAGAATAGGGCGCCTGTGATGATCAGAACGGCTGGCGTTACAATCGCGCCAGTGAACCAACCAAACTTACGGACGATACCCTTTGTGAACCAGATCAAGAGCATTGTCACGATACCTGTGGCACGAGAGAATTTACCCATGAAGGCACCATAATCGTTAGGATTTGGGAAAGCTTGCTTCAATTGGTCTTTCCAGACAACTTCGATAAGGTTAATAGAAACACCATAGGCTAAGACGAGAATTGCAATGTAACCGATATAAGGTGAGCTGAAAATCAACTTAAAGCTATCTCCAACGCTTAATTTTGGCTTACTTTTTTTCTCTTTTTTATTTTTTGGAGCCGCAGCATCATAAAAGCGAGGATCTGTGAGAATATATTCTGTTACCCACCAATAAAGTGCAATCGCTGCAATACCACAAACAACAACAGCGCCCATCATATAATTTAAAGAATAACCCCAAGCATCGACTTCAGGAGGAAGTTTATCTTTGATTTCTGAGAAATATTCAACTGTTGTACCTGAGAAAATAAGCGCAACGTTTGCGATTAAACCAAACATAGCATAAAAACGCTTGGCTTCTTCTGTGCGTGTAATATCGTTAGCAAACTGCCAAAAAAGAAGAGAAATCATAACAGATCCCCAAAGTTCAGCAAGCACGTAGAATAAAGAATATGTCCACACACCATAAATTGGGAAAATCCATTTAAAATTCGGATATTCTGTTTGCAATGCTTGAATAGTTTCAAGACTTGGGTGAATCAGTTCACGGTTTGGATATAAAGAAAAAGCAAATAATCCAAAGAAAGCAATAAACACAACAACAATGCCATAAAAGAGGCGTTCACGATTAACAATGTTCGACAATTTTGTATAAAGCAAGACGAATAAAATGGCAGACGGCATCACCCCCCAACCCTTAAGAAAGCTCAATACGCCAGCGCCAGAGTTTGGGGCTGTCATAATAAGAACGTCTTTAACGTCTCTTAAAATAGTATAATTGAAAAGGATGAAAAACATAATCATGCCCATCGGCAAGAATTTTTTAAGTTCGTGAGCGTAGATAGGCCATAGTGCGGCACGCACTGGGCTAAACTCTACAGGTTTTGTTCCTTCTTTACTGGTTGCCATTTTATCTTCCTATAATATTGATAAACTTACTAGATCCGCTCTGCATATCTTAAAAGACAATAATAATAAATGCAAAATTCTGCATAGGCCTATGCAAGAAACGCATAACGCTTCTTTTATTTAGAATTTTAATTAAAATAAATCAATCAATTTTTAGAAGAAAATGTTTTTAGGTTAAATACTCAACAAAGTTTTTTTTATTGAGTATTTAACTTTGCAACAAACTTAAGAGAGCGGAGCTGCTTGTTTCAAATTAAAAGAATCCCCTGTTTTAAGGGGTTGATTCGTTGGAGATAAACTATCTTCGTAGGTTGGTTCCTTTAACATATAACCTCGGCCCCACACAGTTTGAATATAATTTTCATCATTTAAAGCATCCGCAAGTTTCTTCCGAAGTTTACAGACAAAAACATCAATAATTTTGAATTCAGGCTCTTCCATGCCCCCATAAAGATGATTTAAAAAAACTTCTTTTGAGAGAGTTGCTCCTTTGCGGATCGCGAGGAGCTCTAAAATCGCATATTCGCGGCCGGTTAATTTTAGTGGCTTACCTCGAGCTTCCACGGTTTTCCCGTTGAGGTCAATTTTAAGCTGGCCAATTTGAATAATAGAATTAGGATGCCCTTTTGAGCGCCGTATGATTGCACGGACTCGGGCTATAAGTTCTTCTTTATTAAAAGGTTTTGTTAAATAATCGTCCGCGCCGAAACCAAGCCCTTTAATCTTATCATCTATTTGAGAAAGACCAGAAAGGATTAACACGGGTGTTGAGACTTGCACAGAGCGAAGCCGCCGTAAAATTTCGTATCCATCAATGTCAGGCAACATTAAATCTAAGAGAATAAGATCATATTCATAATGCCGAGCAATTTCTAATCCATCTTCGCCAATATCTGTTGAGTCACAGACAAATCCTTGAGCTTTTAAAGCTATTTGGATTGTTTTTGATGTGGCTGCATCATCTTCAATTATAAGTACACGCATTTTTTCCCCCTGCATATTATTTTTTTAGATCATTATTGGAACATATTTTTGCATTCTTGTTAAGACTTATTTACGAAGATTAACGATGTTCTAAAAACATTTTAATCAGCAGGAAAGGAAAAAAATAGAAAAAGTAAGAAGAGAAGATTTCGCTCACCCTTCGGTTTGAAAGGTGAGCTTTTTCTTTATTTTTTAGAGCAGGTCAGGTCTTTTTTGGCTTTTTCGACCATCTTTTTTACGTTTTGAGCTTGATTGGGAAATTCTTCTTGAAGTTGATCTAGCGTCGCACAAGCCGCGTCAGTTTTTCCGAGTCCTTTTAAGGAAAAGACTAACTTAATAAGAGCTTCTGGGGCTTTTGCAAAACTCAGTTTTTTAGCTTCTTTGTCTTTTGGATCTGTGGATTTTTCGATCATTTTATAGGATTTGTAAGCTTCTCCAAATGAAACAGAGGCGCGTCTATAGTCACCTTGGACATAGTATGTTTCACCAAGCCAATATTTAGCATTAATCACTAAAGGATCTTTAGGATAGCTTTTAATGAGCTCTTTCAACGCATTTTCAGCCGTATCATATTCGCCTAACGCTAAAAATTCTTGGGCTTTTGCATAGAGAGTTTGTGCATCATCTGTTCGAAGAGTTGTTGCATCAGAAGTTGTTGGCGTTAAAGCTTCAGAAAGAGTCTCGGAAGGTTTTTTCCCGAGGCTTGGAGCGATGGGCGCCATCATCGTCTCATTCTTTACTTTTAAGCGATGTTCAAGCACTTCAATTTTATCAGTTAATTTTTGGACTTGGGCTTCTAATTGGTTGAGACGTGAGTCTACTGTCCCATAAGAGTCATTAGGAAGAACAGGAGGAAGGTCTTCTTGGACAATTTCTTGATCCACAACATCAGTGTCAAGAAGCTCTTCTGCTTTCCCATAATAGGAAAAAGCCAAGATGAAAGCGGTTGATAGGAATAATTTTTGCATTTTTACCTCTATACTAATTCTAAAGAGAGTTGTATCTCAGACAGATGGTTCTCGTCTAGTCACAATCAAAAGGAACTCATAATGCTCAGTCTTTCGGCTATTGCAAAAATTTTCAAAAAATTATCTTTTCTTAATCCTGAACCCACGACAGAGCTTGAATCTACTAACCCGTATACGTTGTTAGTCGCGGTTGTTCTATCCGCTCAATCGACCGATAAGGGGGTTAATAAAGCCACACGTCCCTTATTTGAGAAGATTTCCACTCCGCAACAAATGGTTGAATTGGGAGAGGAACACTTGAAACAAGCTATTCGAACAATAGGATTTTATAATACGAAGGCAAAAAACATTATTCGTCTTAGTGAAATTTTAATTCGAGAATACCAAGGAAAAATTCCTGAAAATCGTGAAGCTTTAGAGAAATTGCCCGGTGTGGGGCGTAAAACAGCGAATGTTATTCTAAATACGGCGTTTGGTGAACCTGTAATGGCTGTGGATACACATGTCTTTCGAGTCTCTAATCGGCTTGGAATTTGTGCCGCTAAAACGCCTTTAGAAGTTGAGAAAGCTCTGATGGCAAAAATTCCTTCAGAGTATCTCCAACATGCTCATCATTGGCTTATTCTTCATGGGCGTTATACATGTCTGGCTCGAAAACCGAAATGTTACCTCTGTCCTGTGGTGGAGTTATGTGAATATAAAGAAAAAAATTTAGTTAAACGTAAAGCTTAAGAGTCATTGTGTTCATCTGAAGTCGGATGATTTTCTGGGGATTCACCTAATCCTTGATAAAAGCCTTTCATTTCATCGCTTAAGGGCAGAGTCTTTTCAGTTAGCAGAGGAGGAGAGAGCTTTTTCGACTGAATGATTGTTCCCTGACATTCTTTGACCCACACATCGTAAACGGGATGTTCTAAAGCAGAAATAGAAGGATGAGAGGCAAACATCCAGCCTTGGAAAATAAGATCTTCTTGGGCGCTGGGTTTTGTTTCAAAAATTTCTAAGAAGGCAGTCGATTCTGGAGGATCTTCAGGGGCGGCCTTTTGGCACAGACGTGGGATAATTCGTAATGTCCCAAACTCAATGGGTTTATTGATCTCCCCTTCAAGAGGAATCACGCGTCCAGTGATTTTATCGAGAGCCTGAAGAAGAATTTTATCTGTCACGTAAACTTCTTGCTCTTGAGTTTTAAGCATTGAATCCGGTTGAGATGGTGGCGCGATGTCTGTTGCCTGCGTAACCTTTGCAAGAAAACTTATAATGAAGAAAAAAATGAATACGTTCACTATTTTTTCTCGGCAGAAGGTTGTGCTCCTTCTTTTTTGGAATCTTTAGCGCTAAAAATAAGCTGACCAATCATTCCCTCTAAGCTGACGGCAGATTGTGTATGTGTGATTTCTGCCCCTGAAGGAAGGTTTTCCTCGTCTCCGCCGGGTATTAAGGCTAAGTATTTATTCCCCATCAGGCCATCACTTAAAATTTCAGCAGAAGAATCCTTGGGAAGAGAGATGTCAGAAGCTAATGTAAAATGGACACCCGCCAAATAGGTCTGGGGATTAATCTTAATGTCTTTCACTGTTCCTACTTTTACGCCACTCATGCGAACATCGCTACCAACAAAAAGGCCATCAACACGATCGAATTGAGCCCAATAAAGAGCTCCTTCGCTACTTTTATATCCACTACTCCTATACGCAAAGGTAAGAAAAAAAATAGCAATTAAGAGAACAACACCGCCCATGACGGTTTCAATGAGATTATTTCGCATGTTTAATTATCTATCCTTAATATCCATGAATATAACTTATTCACCTTTTTCCAGTGGAGCGGAGCTTGATTCCATTCCTGTTTCCTCGATTCCTAAAGTTTCTTCTGGAAGAGGAGGTATTTCTCCCGTTGAAGCATTCGTGATAGGTTGTTGTAAATCTGCTTCAATTTGAGTAGGAGCCGAAGAGGTAGCTATCTGAGAGTCGCCCTTTTTTATACTTTTTGTACGTTTTATTGGGGTCTTTGCGTCCGAACCTTTTCTCCCCGGTGTCGAGGAGGATGAAGCTTTTTGCTCTTCTTCTTTCGTGACAGATAAGTTGAATTGTAATCCAAGAGGATTTTCTTCCCCTATTTCTGAAGATTTTTCCTTCTTTTTATCTTTAGAGGATTTTTTCTTTTTTTTGTCTTTAGAAGGGGGTTCTGGTACAAAAAGTTTTTCATCGTGCTTTTCTTGGAACATAATTTTATAAGTCGCTATATTTGCTACGGTACCTTTTATTTGATCCTTTTGCATGGTAGCGAGAGTGTTTGGATCACGTCTTTCTTCTCTATCGTCGCGCTTTACTTTCTTACGCGTTTCATACCATTGTTGTTTTTGTGTTTCAGAAATGAGAATTTCTGCCACTTTCATATCATTTTTATTCCGTAATTTTTTTAAATCTTCCTCAGTGCGGACGCAAAGTAAATGAAGAGCATTTTCTAGATTTTTCATTTGTATAAATTCATCATATTTCAAGGCCTTTTTCAATTCGTCTTTCAGGCCATATAACATTCCTTTAAATCCGATAAACATGTTTAGTGAGGGGATATAGACGATAGGGTGAATTTCATTTGGTTTTGTCATTTCATCCGCTCGTAAAGCGAGGAGAATATGTACAGGAAGTAATTCTTCTGGGGCAAAGAGGAGAGCTTCAGAATTTTTAGCTACAGCGCGTGGTCTTAAATAAAAGCCTGAAAAAGAGTCAAGTATGTTTGCCGAGTCTGAAGCTGGTTCCACTTTCATATCTTTAGATAGATTTGGTTCTTCTTCTTTTCTTGGCGTAATTTTTTTAGAAGATTTTGTAGATTGCTTTTTTACGAGTGTTCGTTTCTTTTCAGGTTTAGGACTAGGAAAATCTGCTGACTCTTCTCCTGTTTCTATGGACTCTGTCGGTGTAGGAAGAGGGGAAGGTGCTTGATCTGGAGAGAACTGAAGCTGCTCAAGATCTAAGGGAGGCATTAGAGTCGGATGAGGAGATCCTGAATCATTTAAAACTAATTCGTCAGGCTCAACAGGGCTTGCATTTCCATTATACGAAACCGACAAAGTGAAAAGGCAGCATACTGCAATTTTAAGCATCTTATCAAACATGTTTTACTCCTACCAAGTTTCTGTACTTTCTATGACACCAATAATTTGTAACTCTTTGAAGGTCACTTCAAAATACCTGAAGAACGACCATATTTAGGACATTTTCAGAAAGCTCTTCTCTTTAAATCTTTACTAAATGGTTTTAAGAAGTGCAATGTTTTTCCAAAAAGGAAGTTCTTTTGAGAATAACTTTAACCAATAAAGAATTTAGGAGGGCTGCCAGGGCTCATATCCTTTATCGGGCTTATTTTTTGTTCCTTTTTTGTGAGGATGATAAGCTTCAGGCGTGCCAGTTTTGTTCGCTTGATGCGGCTGAATCCAATCATAAGGGAGCTTTTTTAAAGGCGCTTCTAGAGTGTAGTGAAGCCAGCCATACCATTCAGCAGGGACTTTTGAGGCTTCTACTTCTCCGGAATAAAGAACCCAACGGCGAGGCCGCCTTAGGGGTTTAACAAAAAGAAATCGTTCTTCATAATATCGATTCCCATAGTCATCTTTACCAATGAAGCGCCCTTTAAGAGTGGTTAAAATTTTAATAATGATCATAATAGGAAAAACTCTAAAATATAGTATACTCTTTTTTAACAGAAGAAAGTTTACACTAAAATAACATTTTAAAGGAGGGGGAGATGAAGTTTATTTTTAGCCTTTGTTTGTTATCATTTGGAATTCCTGCTTTTGCAGGATCGCCTTTGGATTCTCTTAAAGAACCTTTCATGCATCTTAAAATTTATTCAGCTACCCAAGAAATTGAAAAACTTATAGAGACAACTAAAGGAGATCACATTGTCTTGCCAACGTCTCTCAAGATTACGAAAGCTGATGAGGAAGCTTGTAAGAAAAAATGCAGCTCTTCTTCGGGAATTTTTGCTAGCGGAATAGATTGTCAACAAGGATGTAAACCTCAAGCGATTGAGCAAGCAATTTTAAGGGCTGCTGATAAAGAATGGCAGCGCCGGAAAACGATAAGAGTCGAATAAGGAAAACGGAATGATACCTATTTTTAAGAAAATTGCAATTGCATCAGATCATGCAGGATTTCCCCTCAAAAAAGTGCTCATTAAAACGCTTGAGAATCTGAATATTAATGTGTTTGATCTGGGGACTTTTACTGAAGAATCCGCAGATTATCCAGATTATGCTCGGCAGGTTGTGTCGTCAATTCTTACCGAAGAAGTGCCGGCTGGGGTCCTCATTTGTGGGACGGGAATTGGGATGAGCATTGCCGCAAATCGACATTCTGGGATTCGAGCCGCTGTTTGTAATGAAGGAACGACTTCTGCGCGGTTAGCGCGAGCGCATAATAACGCCAATATTCTGTGTTTAGGAGAACGTCTCATTGGTCCCGAAGCGGCTAAAGACACTCTCTTAACATTTATAACAACCGCCTTTGAAGACGAAGAACGTCATCGCAGGCGGTTGAGTAAGATTATCTAGGAATGTTACTAACTTAAGCGCTGATTTTCGCGCCAGTTGTTTTAAGAATAGTTTTCCATTTTCGACTATCATCTGGAGAAATTAACGTCAAAGCAGATCCTTGAGCTCCTGCACGTCCAGTTCTTCCGATGCGGTGCGTATAATCTTCAGCGCATCCTGGCAAGTCGTAATTAATCACGTGTTGAATGTGAGGAACATCGAGCCCACGTGCAATAATATCTGTGGCAACCATAATTCGGCTCTTTTGTTTGCGAAATTCTTCGATGGCTCTACTGCGCTTACTTTGGTTAAGGTCGCCATGAATGGCATCTGTATTATGATTCTGAGCTTGAAGTTGCTTGGCGAGTTTTTCAGCGCCTCGTTTTGTCTTCACAAAGATCACAATAGATCCTTCACGCTCATCAAGTTCTTTCAAAAGATGTGGGAATTTTTCAGTCGCTTTAATATAAATTGCTTGTTGTTTAATCTTGGGTGCTGGTTGAGCTGCTAAATCAACACTGATGCGTTGTGGATTCTGAAGATATTTATTCGCAAGTTTTATAATGTTCGATGGCATTGTCGCAGAGAACATCAAAGTTTGTCGTTCAGAAGGCAAAAATTTGACGATCACATCGAGCTGTTGGCTAAAGCCCATATCAAGCATGCGATCTGTTTCATCAAGGACAAGAAATCCTGTTCTATTAAGTTTTAAGCTATTCCGTTTTAAATGGTCAATGATACGCCCAGGAGTACCAACAATAACTCTAGGATTTGCCTTAAGTTGAGCAAATTGTTGTCCCATCGATTGCCCGCCAATTAAAAGGGCCATCTTGAGAGAGCCGTTTTTTCCCATAAGTTGAGTAAGAGAATCTTTAACTTGAATTGCTAATTCTCGTGTTGGGGTTAAAATTAAGGCTGTTTGCCCTTGGGAAGTACTTAACGTCGTAATCATCGGCAAAAGGTAAGCAATTGTTTTTCCGCTACCTGTTTGAGATGAGGCCAATAAATCGTGGCCTTCCATTGCCATAGGAATGGCTTTTGCTTGAATAGGAGAAGGGGTCTTAATTTTAATGCGCTCAAGAGATTGCAAAAGAAAAGAAGGTAAATTAAAGCTTTGGAATGTCGTCATTTTTAATCCGATTTTTTTAATTAATGAATTAAGCTGGCGTAAGACTAATGTCATACACGTGAGGCTTAAGAGCAGAATTTGTCGGTAGTTCTATAAAATGACTGAAAAACGCAAAAGCAATTATTGTCTTTGAAAAGAGCTATGATAAATTCATCGCTTGTCGCCCTTATAGAGGCCTTGGAAAGGAATGTCAAGAAAATAGAGGAAATAAGATTTTTAAAGGAATTACAGTTAATTTTGTTTGTCGCTAATTCTCAACGCATTACGTAAAGTATTATATTATTTTGCAATAATTCGTTAATATTTTTAAGAGATACTGGTCTTATGACAATTCTAATAAGAGAGATGGAGATTTCAAGTGACACAAAAAGTCAATCCACAAATTCAACAGTTCTTAGATCAATTTAATGCATTTATGTTAACACAACCTAAACAAATTCCTGTTGAAGCTGGGCGATTGGCTTATGAGCATTTCTCTATTTTGCAAAGTGGAATTCCTTTAAAAGTACGCCGTGTGGAAGATTTAACCATTCCAGTATCTAATGGTGAAGTCCAAATCCCTGTTCGTATTTATACACCTCAACTGGGGGCTCAATTGCCTGCTCTTATTTATTATCACGGAGGAGGATGGCAAAGAGGCAGCATCACAACCCATGATTCAATTTGTCGAAATCTTGCCCTAAAAGCGAATTGCGTTGTGATGTCGGTTGAATGGCGTTTGGCTCCAGAGCATAAATTTCCTGTGGGACTTGAAGACTGTTGGGATGCGTATCATTGGTTTTTAGAGTATGGCCCAAAAGCGTATAATGTTGATCCTCATCGCATTGCGATCGGGGGTGATAGCGCCGGGGGAAATATGACGGCGGTCACGATCCAAAGGCTTAAGAATGAAAATAAACAATTGCCTAAGTTTCAACTTCTTCTGTATGCCGCGCTTGATTTAGGAGGCAATTTACCTTCTTATTCCACTTATGCGGATGGATACTTCTTAAGCGCAGAACATGTTCAATATTATGTTGATCATTATCTCAACTCCGGTGAAGAAGTTGATAATCCGATGGCATCTCCTTTGCGTGCGACAGACCTTTCAGGGCTTCCTGAAACCCACATCATAACGGCGGGATTTGATCCATTAAAGGATGAAGGGCATGCTTATTATGAAAAATTAAAGAAATTTGGTGTTCCTGTAACCTATCAATCTTATGATGCCATGATTCATGCGTTCTTGCACATGACAGGGACAGTACCTGAGGTGAATCATATTATTGATGAAATAGCGGCTCGATTGAAAGAAGGCTTAGGTGCTTAAAGCACGAGCCATAAGAGGTAAGCTATGATCCAGACGATAATCAAGACCTGAATGATTGTCGGGAAATTCTTCAAAAATATGGGGAACTTGGTAATTATTTAATAATGAGCTCAATCGTCTCGCGCCGAAATGAAGATAATATTGGTCGTAGATACCGCAGTCGATAAAGATGAATTTTAAAGATTTAAGATTCGTAAGATAATGGGGAACCATCTCTAAAGGATCCCATTGAAGCCAATTTTGCCACTGTTCGGGAATTAAGTCCGCTGTCGTTGAGGTGACGGGGAGTTGAATCCCACAGTATTCATTGGGATTCGGATCATAACTGGCAGCCATCGCTAAAATCATCAGAGTTGTAAAGTCGTTTCCTTTTAATTTAGGTGATGTTTGGACGGTGCGTAAAAAATTTTCGTAGGAGCCACCATAATTCTCGAGAGTCATGAGAGCTTTTGGAATTTCTGGAAGATAAACCCACTCAAATCCCATATCTCCTGAATGACAAGCAATTGCGGACCATGTTGACGCATGGCGCATTCCATTAACAAGAGCTCCGTATCCTCCGGAAGATTTTCCAATCAAACCTCGACGTCCTATGCCACCGCAAGGAAAATTGGCTTCTAAAGCTGATAATAAATCGCCTTTTAAGAAATCTTCATAATTTCCAAGGGCTGAGCTGTTGATATATTGATTTCCTCCAAGAGACGTGAAGCAATCTGGAAATGCAACAATAATGGGGGGCATGCCTTCTGCAATAAGGCGATCTAGACGTTCAGGCATTGATTCTTTAAAACCTTGCCATCCAATGCGTCCTAAGCCAGAATTACCAAATGCGGCGAGCTCAATAATAAGAGGGTAGCTTTTTTCAGGATGATAGTCAGGCGGAAGATAGACGGGGCATTGG
Source organism: Candidatus Paracaedimonas acanthamoebae (assembly GCA_017307065.1). Taxonomy (NCBI): domain Bacteria; kingdom Pseudomonadati; phylum Pseudomonadota; class Alphaproteobacteria; order Holosporales; family Caedimonadaceae; genus Candidatus Paracaedimonas; species Candidatus Paracaedimonas acanthamoebae. The sequence continues at coordinate 41,980 of JAFKGL010000018.1, read as the reverse complement.
CGAGTCGCTGAATCTCCTAATAAATTATTTTCAAGAGATTCTGAATAGATTTCAATAAGTTCAAGATGTCCTTGTGGCCGAGGATTTTTAGCGAACATTCAAAAGGCTTTCATGATCCCATTTAAAATTATATAATCAAAATTAGCGGATTAATTTTTCAATTCAAGAAAATTATATCTTTTTATCTTTAATTAATTTTTTAATGATTAGTATTTAAATGAAATTTAAATTGAGAGTAAAAATGTTATTTAATAAGATTGCTGCAAAAGATCTAAAAATAAGAAAAGTATTTGTCGCTTTTTTTGCTCTATTTTTTACAACCACGATTGTTTATGGAAGTTCAAATGAAGAAAAAAAAGAACAAAAATCTTCTCGCACTATATCTCCAGACCCAAATTATGCCGACCCAAATTATACTGATCACAGTGGGGCAGAAACATCAGGTCGGCAATTAAAAGAGCATGATGAAATCGCGTCTTTCAAGATGCAGTATGTAGACATAAAAGTTCCTGGATATTTTGAGGCAGCTCAGAAACTTTCTAAATCCACAATTAAGGAAGTGAAATCTTTTGGCTTGCGGGCCCTTTTAAATCTTGGACATGATCGAGGGAATGCAAAGGCTAAAGAAGCTGCCAAAATAGTAGCAGATTCTGATGATCTTGATCTTGCAAATTTAGCAAAAGGAGTTTTAATCGAAATAGAGTGGGAAGAAAAACACCTCACTGGATCTACCTCCTAAATAGTGAAAAATGTGTGTGTGGGCTCTGCCTGAGACCTAATTATTATATTCTCTAAAGTATTTTTATCAAAGCGTCTTTAAGCTCTTTTGGAGATGTTAAATGGTTAAAGTGAGCAATAAAACGTCCTTGACGGTCCATGATATAAATAATTGATGAGTGATCCATCAGATATTCGGTTGTGGTTCCATCAGGTGAAACCTTAGCACCATGAACCTTATAAGCTTTCATAACTTTTTGAATTTGTTCCTCTGAACCTGTTAACATAACAAAATTAGGATAATAATTTTCACGATAACGAGCTAAATGCCCAACTGTATCGCGGGTGGGGTCAATGGTAATAAAAAGAGGTTGAATCTCTTTAGCAAGGGGGCCTAGAGCCTCTAAGGTCTGCGACATATTATAAAGAGCGCTTGGGCAAATGTCTGGGCAAAAGCTGTATCCAAAATAGACAAGAAGGATTTTTCCTTTAAAGTCAGCGTCTGTACGTGGATGACCGTCCTGATCAATCAGCGAAAACGCTCCCCCAATATGAGGAATGCCATATTCTTTTTCTTGAAATACAATCACCGGAGTGTCAGCCCCCAAGGGTTCAGAATTATGAGTATAAATATACCCTAGCCATCCGGCACTGCCAATACAAATGAGACCTATCATAAAAACTATAAAACGCATTATCTAAGTAGGATTTAGTTAAGAATTTTTGAATCCTATCGTAAAATATCTAACTTGGCTAACATAATTTTGGGCTCATCGAAAAAACGATCTCTAGGGGGCATTACTCTAAAATGAATCCTTTAAATTAAGAAAATTAAGTTCTCCAATTTTTAGAAAAAATCTTGGAGGATTTAAAGAAACCTCATTAAAATTGTTGACGGCTTAATCTTTTTTGTTATGTTCCTAAAGCTATTTTAGGGCACAAAAATTTTTTCTTTGTTGAGTCAAGGCCTCGTAAGTCTAAACGTCACTTAGAGAGACTCATTAGAGTGTGATTGGTAAGTATTTTTCTTGGTAAATTAATCAAAGTGCAAAACCAAGAGTCCTGCTTGCTTTTACACTATAGAGTCATTTATGTGTATTTCTTAAGGTAAAAAAGTAAGATTTGGAGCTATAAATAATGCTTAAGCTTTTAAAAAATAGATTTGCACACCTTCCGATGGAAATTTGGGCTTTAACCCTTGCGAATTTATTGGTTGCTGTGGCAACAGCCATGGCTTTTAGTATTTCTCCTTTTTTTATTACCACAGTTCTTGGGTTGAGCACTTTCTCGATGGGGGCGATAGAAGGTTTCGCCGAAGCCTTATCTCAGATTAGTAAGCTCTCATCAGGTGTCAGTAGTGATTATTTTCGGAAGAAAAAGCCGACCCTGATGTTTGGTATTTTCTTGGCAGCCATTTCAAAGCCGTTTTTTATTTTAGCAAATGGTTCATTTGCCGTTATAATTTCTAAGGTGTTGGAGCGTATTAGCAATGGAATCATTGCGACGCCTCGAGATGCATATGTAGCTGATATTTGTGTCTCTTCTAAGAGAGGAGCAGCTTATGGCATCATGATGACAGGAAAAACAATAGGGTGTGTTATAGGGCCCTTAATTGTTTCTTGTTTAATATTTTTCACGGAAAATTACCGACTTATTTTGTGGATTGGCTTTTTGCCTATTTTAGCGGCTTTATTCATTATATGGAAATATATGCAGGAGGCAAATCTAGAAGAAAAGAATACGTCCGAGACATCCGCTGAAAGAAATAAGATTTCTTTTGAGGATATGAAAAAATTACCGTCTAAGTATTGGATGGCAATTGGAATTGCAGCCGTTTTTATGTTGGCTCGTTTTAGCGATGGGTTTCTAGCTCTCCGACTGAAAGAATTAGGTGCACCCTTGCCAGTTTGTACGGCAACCATTGGAATTTTCAATTTTATTTCTGTTTTATGCAGTTATCCCATAGGACATCTGTCAGATAAAGTAGGGCGAGAAAAATTACTTTATTTTTCTTATGTCTCTCTGATCCTTTGCAACGTTAGTTTTATTTTTGCAGGAGATATGTGGCTCGGATTATTAGGGGTTTTATTTTGGGGAGCGCAACGCAGTACGTCACAAATTCTTTTCACAGCTCTTATAGCCGATGTTGCTCCTAAAAAAATCATGGGCACCGCTATCGGTATTTTTTATATTATTTCAGGTGTTTCTTCTCTTCTTTCTGGAAGCATTTCGGGATGGCTTGCAAACTCGCAATTATCTAATATTTTTATCTTTGGTTTCTTTACGTCAATGCTTGCACTAATCATGCATACTATCACATTGAAACGGCGTCGCTACTTATAGAAACTTTAGGTTCTGATAATAAGATTTCATGACAAAGGATTTGAAAGATGATAGAAAGACGTATGAACAAAAATCAAGGCTCGGCGTCAACTAAAAATACGTTTTGGATTTATGGACTTCATTCTGTGAAGGCGGCTTTATTAAATATGGAGCGTCAATGCTATAAAGTCATTTATCTGCAAGACTCACTTCTTAATGAGCTTGATTTTTCCAAACGTCCTGAGCTTTCTGTTGAAAAAGCGGATCGACAAAAATTTCAGTCCCTTTTTTCAGAAGGAGCTGTTCATCAAGGAATTGCCGTTCTTGTAGAAAAATTCGAAGAAAAAGGTATCGAATTTCTTGAACAAGTTGAAGATTCATCTGTCGTGCTTACGCTTGATCAGATCACTGATCCTCATAATCTAGGCGCTATTTTAAGATCTTCTGCTGCTTTTGGCGTTAAAGCATTGATATTGCCAGATCGCAATACTCCAGATGAAAATTCGCCTATTGTTGCTAAAACAGCCTCTGGAGCTCTTGAATGGGTTTCCATCTTGCGTGTCACCAACCTTGCACGTACTCTTGAAAAAATGAGAGAATATGGCTTTTGGCATATAGGTCTCGATGAGAAGGGAGAATCCTTACTTGCAGATCTAAATCTCGCAGGAAAAACAAATATCATTTTGGGTGCAGAAGGTGAAGGGTTGCGGCGTTTAACTCAAGAATCTTGTGATTTCTTAGCACGATTACCAACTAATGCTCATTTTGGGACTTTAAATGTCTCGAATGCAGCTGCGATTAGTTTATATGAATGTATTCGTTCTAAAACAACGAGTTAAGTTATGTATTTTTTAGAAAGTTCTTTTTTGTTAATTCTTCTTGTTATGGTGATTGGCTTTGGGTTGGGGAGTATTCCTTTTGGTTTCATCCTGAGCAAAATATTCTTAGGCATAGACCCTCGAAAAATAGGTTCTGGAAATATTGGGGCGACAAATATTCTGCGAACAGGTCGTAAATCTTTAGCTATTGCCACATTACTTTTAGATGCCCTTAAAGGAGTCGTGGCTGTACTTATCTGTCATAAGTTATTTCCTTTATCCTATGAATTAGAACTATACTTGACTGGATTTGGTGCCATCTTAGGGCATATGTTTACGCCTTGGCTTGGTTTTAAAGGGGGAAAAGGTGTCGCAACAACCGCAGGAGTTTTATTAGCTCTCTCTTGGCCTGTCGGGGGTTGTGCATTGCTTACATGGTTATTGACCTTCGTAACGACGCGCTATTCCTCTCTTGCAACACTTTTGGCGGCGGTCGGAATGCCATTTTATGCCATTTATTTTGGCGATAATTACCTAATTATCTGGTGTTTAATCGTGGCAATTATTGTTATCGTAAAACATAAAGAAAATATTTCGCGCCTTATACAGGGAAGGGAATTAAGGATTGGAGCAAAGAAAAAACCAAAAAGTTAATTTAGACTCTTTGGGACCAACCGTTTTATCCGCGGAAGAAAAAATAAATTGGATTCGTTTATCTCGTGCGGAACCTATTGGCCCAATAACTTTTTTCGAGCTTATTCAGCGTTATGGAAGTGCCGGAAAAGCGTTAGATGACTTGCCCGAAATTACTTTTAAAGGAAATTATAAGAGAAAATTTAAAATTCCTACGATAGAAGAGGCTTCTCAAGAATTAGAAGAACATCATAGAATAAAAGCAGATCTCATCGCTTTTTCAGAGTCAGATTATCCGGAAATTCTAAGGCATATTGCTGACCCTCCGCCCCTTATTAGTATTCTGGGTGATCGCAAGTCCTTACAAAAACAGGCCTTAGCGATTGTAGGCGCACGCAATGCATCACTTAATGGATGTCATTTTTCACAAAAATTAGCTACAGAATTGGGATCCTACGGTTATCAAATAGTTTCAGGGCTTGCGCGAGGGATTGATACATCGGCTCATCAAGGTGCCTTAAAATCCGGAACAATCGCTGTTCTCGCAGGCGGAATTGATCATATTTACCCTCGTGAAAATAGAGAGCTTTATTATAGCGTTGCTGAACAAGGAGTAATTATTGCGGAATCTCCGTTTGGAACCATTCCGCAAGCTTCCTTTTTCCCGCGACGTAACCGCATTATTGCCGGATTAAGTCTTGGGGTGATTATTATAGAGGCGGCTAAGCAGTCAGGGTCTCTTGTGACGGCTCGTTTTGCACTGGAACAAGGGCGAGAAGTTTTTGTTGTGCCTGGCTCTCCTCTTGATCCACGATCTTATGGAGCCAATATGTTGATTCGGCAAGGAGCAACCCTTATTCAAAATACAGATGATATTATCTCAGGAGTTGAAAATTTAGGGAAAATTAAACCTGTTTTAAAGCAGCAGGAAAAAAAACCTGAATCCCAAGAAAATTCATCTTTTAATAAAGAAAATAACGCAAAAATGCAGCAACACATCCTAGATTTATTAAGTATCTCACCAATTGGGGTTGACGAAATCATTCGAGAGTGTCACTTCTCGACAGCAGAAGTTATGTTAGCTCTTCTTGAGCTTGAACTTGCGGGGCGTATACATCGTCATCCAGGGGGTCAGATTTCTCTTAAAGGATAAGAGTAATCATTTTTTAAACAATTAAGAATATAAGATTTACGTATGAAAGTTGTAGTTGTTGAATCGCCATCCAAGGCAAAGACGATTAATAAATATTTAGGCTCTGGTTATAAGGTTTTAGCCAGTTATGGTCACATTCGTGATTTACCTTCCCGTAATGGCTCTGTTGACCCTGAGAAAAATTTTAATATGGTATGGGAAGTCGATGATAAAGCCGAGCGCCATATCAATGAGATCTTAAAATCCCTTAAAGGGGCTGACCAGCTTTTACTCGCAACTGACCCTGATCGGGAAGGAGAAGCCATTTCCTGGCACGTAAAAGAAGTACTGGATCAGAAAAAAGCTTTAGAAAATATTGATGTTAAGCGCGTCGTTTTCTATGAAGTCACTAAAAAAGCAATCCTCGAAGCGGTAAAAGAACCACGAGCTCTGAATAAAGAATTAATTGAGGCGTATTTAGCCCGTCGTGCGTTAGATTATCTTGTGGGCTTCACTCTTTCGCCAATTCTTTGGCGGAAGTTACCAGGCAGTCGTTCGGCAGGCCGCGTTCAATCGGTTGCATTGCGCCTCACAACAGAACGTGAAGATGAAATAGAAGCATTCCGTTCTCAAGAATATTGGACGATCAGCGCCGAATTTTTAGGGCAACCTCAAAAGCAATTACGCGCGCGATTGACGCATTTTGAAGGCAAAAAATTAGATAAATTTGATCTTTCTGATCAATCTAAGGCCCAAAAAGCACAAACAGAAATTGAAAAGCATCTTTATAAAGTTTTGGAAGTCGAGAAAAAACAAACTAAAAGACATCCATCTCCTCCTTTTACAACATCAACTCTGCAGCAAGAAGCCTCACGTAAATTAGGTTTTAGTGCCAAGAAAACAATGCAACTAGCTCAGCATCTCTATGAAGGTTTTGAGGTGGGAGGCGAAACGGTTGGTCTTATTACCTATATGCGTACAGATAGTGTTAATCTTGCGCAAGAAGCTCTTTTTGCTGTGCGAGATCTTATAAAACAACAATATGGGGCTACCTATTGTCCTGACGCTCCCCGAGCCTATAAAAGCAAAGCGAAAAATGCGCAAGAGGCCCATGAAGCCATTCGTCCGACGGATATTGTGCGGACGCCGAGCATGGTGAAGTCTGTGTTAGATACAGATCACTTTAAGCTTTATGAGCTCATCTGGAAAAGAACGCTTGCGTCTCAAATGGAATCTGCCCTGCTGGATCAAGTCGGCGTAGATATTGCAAACCCTGCTAAGGATATCATTTTACGGGCGACAGGTTCGACAATTGCTTTTGATGGGTACCTTAAAATTTATGAAGAAGGAAAGGATGACGAAGCGTCTGAGCAAGAGCAGATCCTTCCTCCTGTGGTGCCAGGCGAAGATCTAGCATTGCAAGGCGTGCATCCTGAACAACATTTTACGCAACCTCCTCCCCGATATACGGAAGCAAGTCTTGTTAAAAAACTTGAAGAACTTGGCATAGGCCGTCCTTCAACATATGCGTCCATCATTTCAACCTTGATTGACCGCAAGTATGTGGCCCTCGATAAAAAAAGGCTCAAACCTGAGACTTTAGGGCGACTTGTTACAGCCTTTTTGAAGAATTATTTTGCAAAATATATTGAGTATGATTTCACAGCTCATCTTGAAGAGGAGCTGGATGAAATTTCAATGGGGAAACATTCTTGGTTTAAAGTCCTGGAAGATTTCTGGAAACAGTTTCATGCAACGGTTGAGCAAGCTGCTCCCTTAAAAATAGCAGATGTTATTACACAGCTTGAAAAGGATCTCGAGAAATTAATCTTTGTTCCTCTGGAAGAGGGATCTGATCCTCGTCAATGTCCACAGTGTAAGGAAGGAAAACTCAATCTTAAATTAGGGAAATGGGGGGCATTCGTCGGGTGTTCGAATTATCCAACATGTGGTTTCACGCGCAAGCTTTCGAGTGATTCAAAAGAAGGAGAGGGCCCAACTGAAGAATCTTCACAGAAGGAAACCCTTAAAAATATTTTTGAACCCAAACTCTTGGGAACAGATCCTACCTCAAAAGCAACCATTTCTTTGAAAAAGGGTCCGTATGGATTTTATCTTCAATGGGATGGGGGAGAGCAAGACGCTCCTAATCCCACGAAGACTAAGGGCAAAAAAGCTGAAGTTGCTAAACCTAAACGTGTGGCAATCCCTCGGGGGCGTTCTGCAGAAAGCATTACACTTGATGATGCTTTGGCTTTGGGAGCTTTGCCACGTACGGTTGGGACACATCCTGAAACAGGGAAACCAATCACGGCTGCGATTGGTCGTTTTGGTCCTTATGTGAAACATGAGAGTACTTTTAAGTCGATTGGGAAAGAAGATGATGTTTTAACGGTCACATTAGAGCGCGCTTTAGAACTCTTCAATCAAGAGCCTGAGAAGAAAAAAACATTTAAAAAGAAATCATAAAGATTATAACTAAATTTTAATAAACTCATATTTTCATCTAAAAAGATATTTATTTAAAATCTGTAGTATTTTTTTTATTTATAACTTCAAGTACTTGTAATTTATAAAATAGTCATCATATATTTCTTGTAAGATACTTTATTTTTATGTGGAGATATTATGAAAATCTTTTTTGCAATTTTATTAGCAACAACTTTTTTATCTAGTAACAGTTTTTGTAGTGATATCTTAGAGATAGGCGAAATACATCAGGGGAAAATCGATCTTTCTTCTCTTCCTAAAATGGCTCAAAAAGTAATAAAAGGCCTTGAAAAAGACAATATTTCTGAGATTCCTAGAGAGGGTTTAAGCCAGTTTTTTACCGAAAAATATCATTTTTTTGATGAAGAATTAGATGTTTCTCTAACTAAGAAGGCTATTTTAAGTGGAAAAATTGGAGAATGCTCAGTTGAACATGAATTCTTGATGGCTATTTTACAAGGGTATCAAGCAAATGACAGAGCACAAGAAGCTCTTTATCAATATCTAGCATATAAAGTAGGCCCTATTGATTTGCGCGATCCAGAAAGAGCACAAAATCTTCTAGAAACTGCTCTTAAGGAAAAAAGATTTTGGGCAATTAAAAAATATGAACAAACTCCTGAACTTCTTGAAACACTTAAAGACCGATTTGAGCTCATTATTATCTTGGCTAATAACGGGAATGAGTCAGCTATTCCGAAGGTACAAGAAAAATATAAGATTACTCTGCCTCATCTTAAAAATGTACGGAGTGTTGAAAGTATTGATAAAACAATAAATGAATTAATGAACCAGTGTGAAAAAATTTCTTGTGGTGTTTTTTTTAGGAAGATGGCACTACATTTCCAGCATAAAAGTGAACAAGAAAAACCTAAGTCTAAAAATAAAAAACTCTATAAGAAAGCTGCAAGAAAATTTTTCTTAAATGCGGCTAAATTAGAAGATACTTTAGCTATAGTCGAGTACTTACCTTTCAAAAAGAACGCAAGCGTAGAAGAAGTTGAGAAGTATGTTGTCACTGTTTCTAAAATGATGAATTCGTATAAAGGGTCATCTTTTCTGTCGCAAATTCTAGATCAGGTTGTGGCGAGAGTTACGGCAATATATGAGTCTTTTGGAGATAAACTTAGATCCAAGAAAGGTGCTTATGATTTCCTCATTAAAGCAGGGGACTTTAAAAATATGAGAGCCTTAAGTTATATTGGGAATATCGCTAGCTCTAAAAAACTTCCAGAATGGATAAGCAAACAAGAACTCTTAGACAGTTTTCGAAAAGGCGCTGATTTAGGTAATCCTACGTCACTCTATAATGTAGGTTATACACTATTACAAGTTAAAGATGGTGCTCCTGATTATACTGCAGCGAAAGAAGCTTTAGAAATTAATTTAAAGCTAATTAAGGAACTTTCTTCAGAAGAAAAATATAAAGATCTTGTTGGTAGAGCACATTTTAATTTGGGTACATTTTATGAAGATGGATTAGATGGAAGCCAACCAGACTTTCAAAAAGCATTAGAGCACTACTATAAAGCAATGGAAGGTTCTCCTGAAGCTAAGTATAGAGTTGCCATGCTTTATCAAGATGGATATGGAGAAATAGAAGATCGAGAAAAAGTAATTTATAAGTTTTTTGAAGAAGCTTCAGAGGCAAAATACCCGCCAGCGTCTGCTGCTTTAGGAGAATATATCTTAGAGAAATTTCAATCTCAGTCTAGGGTTTTTATAGATAGGGCCTACCACTATTTTCAAGAAGCTTATAGCTATTTTAAGGATAATGGAGATATAAAATCTCTTGAGATAGTCAAATTAAATATGGCAATATGCTTGTGGTATGGTGGTGAAGAGGAAAAGCAGGATCAAAAACGTGCTTTTGATTTATTCGTAGAAATAAAAAACGCCGGAAATTTAAATGCTCTTGTGAATGTTGCCGTGGCACTGGGTTTTGGTTTTCCAGGGCAAGAGCGCGACTTAAAAACGGCTGAGGCATATCTTCTTGAAGCCATTGATAGGGGGGTTGATGATGCTTATTTAACATTAGGCAGTATATATTTAGAACATAATGATATACCACGGGCCATTAACTTTTTTAACCAAGCAAAACAAAGAGGTATTAAGCGCGCTAAAGATTTTTTAGAAGAGTGTTTACGCATAAAAGAAACAACAGAAGAAGTTGATCTTGAAAGAATCCATAGTGAACTTATCAAGGATGTACAAAAGCCATTAAATACTAAGCATTTAAATACTAAGCATTCTGATAAATCTGACTCTGAATCCCAGATAATGGAAGGGCACAAGGTTCATTTATCAGATGAAACAGAAGCTGATATCGAAGAAGCCATGAATAAATATAATAAGGAAATGGAAGATTATCGTAGGCAGAAAAAAGTTCTTAATAAAGCCACTATAATACGTGGAATGAAAACAGAATTAAACGATCTGAGCCGGCTTTCACCTGAAGAATTGCAAGGTGAGAATTACAGTATCTTTAAAGATCTTAAAGCTAATCAAGCTGTAAAACCTACAGAGCTAATCAAGCTTTGTAGTGATAAAATCTTTCGGAATTCAATCGTTATAAGTTTTACTAAAAAAGGTTACACATTCTTCTTTAGTAAGGGGATCTCAGTAGGGACGCACCGTAAGCATAATAAATCCTACAAGGGGGTTGATTCAAGCTTTGCAAAGAAATTTTATCAAGCTTTAAATCAAGCATATTTTGAGGATGTAACCGATTCTTCTATACAAGGATGAAGGTATTCTCATTCCATTAAAAGACCTGTCGCTTTTTGTTCCTTGATGAGATGATCTTGAATCAAGGTCTCGGCCTCTTCTATTGTCTTGATCGTATACCATGCCCCTTCAGGGTAAATGACCACAGCGGGGCCTTGTTCGCACTGATCAAGGCATCCGGCTTTATTTACGCGGATGTTTTTTAGTCCAAGTTCTTTTATGCGCGTCTTCATGTAAATTAAAATTTTATCAGAACCTTTTGTCATACAACATCCTCGAGGATGTCCCTCAGGGCGTTGATTCTGGCAAATAAAAATGTGATGTTTATATGTGGGGGCCATGGAGCCTGCTTTCTAATCAAAAAGTAAGATGTCTAAAGACCTAAAAATTATACAAGAAAAATGGTTTTCTTTACAATTGATTAAGAAAATTTTTTAAATCATTTTTGATCTTAAATTGATAAGAAGCAGGGGCTTGAAGTTGACAGTTTTACTAAATGGAAATATAGTAAGGTACTCAATAACTTTTTGATAACATAGATATTTTATAATGAAAAAGCTAAGTATCCGTAAATTTGTATATTTTTTATTTATCTTTCTCATATTTACAATACCTGCTTGCAAAGCCTCCTCAGATTTAGATGAAACATTACAAACAGAGGGTTTTACGCAAAAAGTTGCTAAAAAGCATCTTTTAAAAATAGGTGAACCCCTTAAAGAAGAGGAATTTAATAAGCTTTTTCCTGTCTCAGATCCAGAAGATTTTTCTCATGGATGGTACTGTGGACAACTTAGGGGGATGAATGGAGGAAGAGGCACCGGTACCCTTATCGCTCTTGAAGAGAAAGGTGGTCATTATATTGGAACAGGAATTACAGCTTTACATGTTTTTCTTGAATTTTACACCGATCAAAATGGCGTAAAACAATGCCGATATAGACGTGGAGATTGGACTTTTTATCAAAATAGTACCTCTGCAGATGGGGATAGTTTAAGTTATTTTTCAGAAGTCGATGTAACAGAAGTCTTATTTATTCCGAGCTCTGGGAAAGATATATGCATATTTAAAGGGAAATATAAGTTAAATGGTGATTATCCATCTGAAGAAATTCCCGCTCTTATATCGGCTGTTCAAGATAATTTACCTAAAGTTAACGCGAAAATTAAATCAAAGAAAACTGTTGATGTTTCTCTCTATCATTATCCCTTGGGAGATTTATATCAAAGAGAAAATAAAGGCGAAGCTAACGTTAGAAAATCAACTCATAAAGTCAGTAGTTTGCCTGGATCAAGCGGAGCTGCGTTATTTTCTAAAAGAAAGAACAAGTTTCTTGGGATCCACATCGGAAGTATTAAAGGATTTCCCATGGGGGTGGTAGGGGAAGGGATTCCTAACAGTCCGGTTACAATCGTTAAAAAGAATAGTTTTAACGTTGTCACTCAAGAAGAGATAGAAAGTATGTTGCAAAGTCCTGACGATTTACACAAAATAGAGCCAAAATTATTGTACGCCAAACTTGTTCCTGAGATTTATCCAGAAACCTTCTACCAACCAAAAGAAGAAGATAGTGAATAAATTATCAATTTGACATCTTAGGTAAAAAAGTCCTAAGATTTTGAAAGAAAATAAGTAATCACGCTTTTTGCTTAGCTTGGTTAAGTGGTAACCTTAAAAAAGTATGAGGTAAAACAATGACTTTTGCAAAAACTTTAATAATAAGTTTAGGGATTAGTGTCGTTTTTTCCAGTATTGTATCTGCTAGTAATTCTATTCAAGAAGAACAAAAGGAAAAAACTAAAAAAGTAACGAGATCTGCTGAAGAACAACGGAAAAAGGCCTCTGCCCTCATCAGCAAATATAAGAAAAAAGCTACAGCACCGCGTGAAACTTGTAGCCCTCGTTTTTCTGAGTTCACATATACAAATGCTCAAGGCCAATTAGTTCATACAGAATAGTTGACCTTATATTAATTAAAGAGGAGAATTTAAAATTCTTCTCTTATTAATTTTATTTACCTCTTTCTTATATATAAAAATCATTATAAATCAAAACTGTAACCATATTTTTTAACCTTACTCTTTCTCTCTATTGCGTGAATGTGTTTAGGATAATGAATCGACGCTAGCCTTTCTGATGGAAAGCTTTTAAAATAGAGAATTATAACTCAAAAAAGAAAGACTGTTTTGACTTCCTCTCCTCAAAAATTCCCGACTTCAGAAGATATTGTAAATTTTATTAATGGACATGAAGACGAAATCCGGCGACGTGAAATTGCGCAAGCTTTTCATATTAAAGGCAATGATCGCATCATTTTAAAGAAAATGTTGAAAGAACTTGTGGAAAAACAAGTTATTCAACAACGTGGGAAATACTATCAGCGCAAAGGTCAATTGAACCTTCTCGTGGTTAAAATTACGGGTGTGGATGAGGATGGATATCTGTTAGGAACGCCTGAAATATGGCCTGAGCATGAAGAGAAGCCATTAATTCGTGTTTTTTCTAAAACTCATAAAATGAATCATTTAAATCCTGAAGACTTGGCCTTAGTTCGCTTGAAAGGCCCAAAATCTCTTGAGGCAGAATTCATTCGTAAAATGGATCAAAAATCTCATCGTGTGATGGGGATTTTTGAGGCAAATGAAGAAGGGGGACGACTTATCCTGCCTGAAAAACGACGCAAGGTAGAATATGTTATTCCGGCGGGGCAGACCCTTAATGCCCAGCAAAATGACCTTGTGGAAGCCGAATGGATCCAAGGAAGAAAAGGGGAATCCCTTAAGGTAACAAAGATCTTGGGATCCTTAAATACGCCGAAATCGATTAGTCTGATCGCGATTCATTCTTATGAATTGCCCCATGAATTTTCACCTCAATCAATCGAATTGGCAGAAAAAGCAAAAGTTCCTCCTTTGGGGGCACGAGAGGATTTACGTGATATTCCGCTGGTGACCATTGATGATGAGGATGCACGTGACTTTGATGACGCGATATGGGCCACGCCCGACACAGATCCAAAAAACCCTAAAGGATGGCATTTGATTGTGGCGATTGCGGATGTATCTGCTTATGTCACGCCCAAAGATGCCTTAGATCAAGAAGCCTATCGCCGAGGAAATTCCGTTTATTTTCCGGATCGTGTTGTTCCAATGCTTCCAGAGGCCTTGTCTAATGATATATGCTCGTTGAAACCTCAGGAAGATCGGGCGTGTTTGGCGGTTCACCTCTGGATTAATCAGCACGGTCGTTTATTGAGGCATAAATTTTCTCGAGCTTTAATGCGATCAGCCGCAAGATTGACGTATACAAAGACGCAAGCGGCCTTTGAGGGGCAAAAGACAGATCTCGCCCATGATTTCATCAAAGCGGTCATTCTGCCGCTGTATGGGGCTTATAAATCGCTTTGTATTGAGCGGGATAAACGGGCACCTTTAGACTTAGACATGCCCGAAGAACGGATCTATCTTGATGAGAAACGCCAAGTCTCTAAGATTGCGCCACGCCCACGTTTTACGAGCCATCGACTCATCGAAGAATTCATGATTTTGGCGAATGTCGCTGCGGCCATCGAGCTTGAAACACGACAGCATTTGTGCATGTATCGAGTTCATGATGAGCCTTCACTTGAAAAAGTTGATGCTTTGCGCGAGTTCTTAAAAGGATTTGATTTAAGCTTGCCGAAGGGCCAAGCGATACGCCCCAAGGTCTTTAATTATATTCTAGAGAAAGCAAAAGAATCTCCGGCTCAAGGTGCCATTAATCAGCTTGTTCTCCGGGCTCAAGCTCAAGCGGTTTATAGTCCAGAAAATTTGGGGCATTTTGGGCTTAATTTACCTCGTTATTGTCATTTCACGTCTCCCATTCGACGGTATGCAGATTTAGTGGTGCATCGGGCTCTTGTTGACGTCGTCACGAAAAACGAAGACGTTCCATTTCTTTATACCTTGCCTCAACTGAAGGCTGTTGCTGAACATATCAGCCTGACGGAAAGAGTGGCAGCAACGGCTGAACGTGAAACGACTGAGCGTTATGTGGCTGCTTATCTAAAAGATAAAATAGGCGAGAATTTTATGGCTCGGATCAATGGTGTCACTGAATTTGCTATGTTTGTGACGATTGAAGAGAATGGCGCTGACGGCATTATTCCTTTGAGGTTATTAGCCGACGACTATTATGCATACGATCAGAAAAAACAACGGGTTGTAGGGCGCCGAAAAAAGCGAGTTTATACTTTAGGAGATCGTCTCAAAGTTACTCTTCAGCATGCTGAGCCTTTATTGGGAGGATTAACTTTTGTGCCTGCTGAAACTCAGAAAAAAGGGATGGATTCTTCTCGGCGGGGACGTCGCCGGAAATAGTCAGTAAATGATAAAGTATGTCCTATTAAATTAAAGGAAGGTGCTCCTTCAATCTTATCACGAGGGTCTAAGAAGATATAAGCGAATAAAAATGTCGAATTTTATAAGGCTTCAGGATGGTTATGGGCAGCACTTATTTCTTCATTATTTTTTTGCCTAAGGTTACAGCTTGCTTAACTAGAATAGGTACAGAATACCACCACAAAGTGCCGCCTACCCCCCAAAGAATAAAGGGGGCCCAGAAATTGTTAATATCGCTTGATATATCTGGTATAAACTTTGCAAGAAATAATGTAACTGCGCTGTAAGGGAAATCAATATAATATAATAAAAACCATATCATATTTATTGCTGGGTCTTTGCTTATAACGAGAATAATCAATAATAAAACAACAATAAGCATATGAACTATGGCAAAACCCAAAGAAATTTTTTTATAGACTGGCATATTCTGTCGAAAGTTAAGTAATTGCTTGAAGCACATAAATTTTCCTATTAATACATTCTGCGTTGAAAAAATAATATCATATTAAAAAATTCCTGCATCTCAATTCTCTCTGGTCTTGAGTTAACTTAAAAAATTCAAGTGCAATAGGCTGCTAGCCTTTATCATAGAGCTTTTTAGGTCGCCGCTGGTGTGATTTAAAAACTGTGAAAATTTCAGCTTTGAACACCGACAATATCCTCATTAGCTATGAAGCGCCATAACTTCTCGGTTCCTACCTTGATTCCAATGCGAGGGGTCGCAATATAGCCTGGCTTTAGGCCTTTATCTTGGACATAAAAAAACTCTGATGTCGTTAGATCAAGGCCATTATGATCGCGAGTAATGCCTAGGTGTTTACAGAGTTTTCCGGGGCCATTAAGGTTCTTGTTTTCCGGTTGTGAAAGGTGGAGGCCCCGAATGAGCACAGCTGCAGGGAAATCGTCAGCTTCAGTGACAATATTGAGACAAAAATACATCCCGTAGATAAAGTAAACGTAACTAACACCCGCCGGGCCAAACATGACCGTCGTCCTGGGGGTTTTGCCGCGAGCTGCATGGCAAGCGGGATCACCTTGGCCAATATAAGCTTCGGTCTCAGTAATAAAGCCCTTAAATTCTCTAAAGATAAGCTCTTTACCGAGCAAGTCTTTTGCGACGTCAAGAGTAGATTGAGCGAAATAGTCTTTTTTCAAGCGCATCATAAAATGAGTTTAGGCTCATTTATTAAAAAATCTAGAATAAGTTACAAAAAATTAACTTTAATTTCGCATATTAAAAAGAGAAGACGTGACTAATTGACGGTAGAAAGCCGGAACTCAATAGAGGAAATCATAATGGAAAAGTCAAAAAAAACAGCCAAGGAAAGCCCTCAGAAAGAGGTCAAAGGCGCAAAGAAACGGATTAACGTGGCTCTACAAGGCGGTGGCTCTCATGGGGCTTATACCTGGGGAGTTTTGGATGCCCTTTTAGAAGATGAGCGGATTGATATTGAAGGCGTAGCAGGGACAAGTGCCGGAGGAATGAATGCCACAGCCACGGCCATGGGATTGCTTAAAAATGGTAACCAAGGCGCTCGCGAGTACTTATCTCAGCTTTGGCATAAGATTGGTGAATCTTCTAAAACAAGCCCGATTAAGCCAAATCCTATCAAAAAACTGGTCAAGGATTTTGATATCTCAAGTAATCCGATGTTTATGATGATGCAATATATGTCAAGTATCTTATCGCCTTATCAGTTAAATCCAACGAATGCTCATCCCCTCCAAAAAGTTGTTAGAGAACTTTTCGATTTCGGTGCGTTAGCAAGGTCTAAAGATCCAAAATTATTCTTATGTGCAACCCATGTCGCAACAGGTAAATTAAAGATCTTTTCAGGCGAAGAGCTTTCTGAAGAGGCGGTCTTAGCAAGTGCTTGTGTTCCGACACTTTTTCAAGCTCGTGAAATCGATGGTGAATTTTATTGGGATGGCGGATTTATTGGAAATCCTCCGATCTATCCCTTAATTTATAATTGTGAGTCACCAGATATTCTTGTGATTCAGATTCGTCGTGTTCATGATCCAAAGATGCCTTACACTTCTCATGAAATCGCCAATCGATTAGGGGAAATTACGCAAAATGCTTGTTTAACGCGAGAGATGAGATCCATCCACTTTATCACACAACTAATTGATAATGGCACGATTCCAGCAGGAAAACTTAAGCGCCTTCACATGCATATGATTCGGGATGATGCGTTCTTTGGCAGCATTGATCGCGCCAGTGGATTTTGTGCAGATCCAGATTTTCTGGATTATCTTTTTCAAGCAGGTCGCAGGATGGGCCGTGAGTGGCTTCGAGAGAATTTTGATAAAATTGGGAAAGAAACCACAGCTGAGATTGAGCACGATTTTATATAAGTTAGTGCGCATTCAAAAAAATGAAAGAGGGGCTTCGGCCCCTTTTTTTATGCCCTTAAAATATAAAATAATCATTTGATAAATATAAATATTATTTTTTAAGAAATGCGTACGATTTTCTTGAATTTTTGTTACATTTATGATATCCTGAAAGGACTATAGTAAAGCGTCAGACAAGGGCCATTCTGACAAATGTTTTCAGGATAATAAATACAACAAAACAGGGAGTATAAAAATGAAAAATATTATTAAAAACAATATATTATTAGATGAATTTGGGAAGAAAAATTTTAGAACTATGTCTCATAAATGTTATTTTCTAAGTAATTATCAAGGGTTGATAGAGTCATCCATTTTTCTTTAGTAGATTAAATAGGAAAAAATGGACAGCAACAATTGTGGAGTAAAATGATGAATATGAAAATCTTTACGGTTTCTGTAGGGTTGTTTTTTCCAAATATTATCTGTTCTACAGATAGTTGTCTGGCAACCTCGGCTATAGAAGAACAGGGAAGAGATTTTCTTTTTATTCGGCATGGTCAAACGCCTTGGGGGCCGGATGATATCTTAAAAGGTCCTCAAGATCTAGAATTAGACGAGACAGGACGGCACCAAGCAGAAGGTGCTTTTTGGACTGTCAAAGAACATCAAGACATTCATAAACCTATAATTTTTAGTAGTCACCTCAAAAGAGCCTTTGAGACAGCAACCATTTTTGCTAATAAGCTTGGTGAGCACGTTTCTATCGAACTAGTTGAAGGATTACAAGAAAGATATTATGGCGATTATCGAGATGCTCCTCCTGAGAATCCACGTGCCTATCAACCCGCGGATGCCGAATCAACAGAGGCTTTCCAAAGAAGAGTTCAAGAAACTTTGATATCTATCTTTAAACAAACTCCAAAGGATGAGGGAGACCTTATCATTGTATCTCATCAAAAAGTCTTTGAGTTCTTGGCTGAATGGCTTTCTCATGAAAAATTGAGATTAGACCAAGGCGCTGTTTGTCATTTTAGATTTGAAGATGGTAAGTTTTCTGCAGAAATTTATAAATCATCATCTGCCTCAGTTTCTTCAGGGTTCTCTTCTGGCGCAGATTAAGCTGATACATTTTTCACAGAGTTAGAAAATCGAAATTTAGTTTTTCATTTGGTTTCTTTCTTATAAAGATAATCAGAAGATTTTACTTTTTTGCTTCTTTGCTTCTTCTATTAGGAAGAACTCTATGGGAAGATTTAGAGAGGATCGTCAGATAGATAAAGTTCTTCAAATAAAAACTCTAATACCCAAAAAAAGGACCGATCTGGCAGTTACTTTTAATAATAGTGATGCATATGATTCCTTTAAAAGCTTTTTTGATGGTCTTTCTGGTAATTCTGCAGAGGTAAAATGAATCTTAAAGCGGGAGCATTGCGAGCATTTTATTTTAGATTTATGGCGTGCTCTTAATTTGAGGTTGCGTTGCTGCTTTATAGCTGACGGGTTTTAAGCGATATACTTTTCCTCGCCGCAAATTCTGAGATTCAAAAAGACGATCGCGGATTTGATGATAGCGCGCTTGCATCCTTTTCTTAAAAAGATCAAGACGGTCGGGTGGCGTGATAGTTCTGCGTTCTTGATCAGATTTTTGGTTGAAAGAGGCAACTCTTTCTTGAAAAAAATCATGATGTGGATTATTTTTTTGATCTTCGCGCCATGTCGCGAGCACTTTCTTGCAATAAGGACGATGGTGAGTTGGTGACGCTGAATGATAATAGGCGACAGCCTTTTGCCATGAATTATGATTTTGCTTCAATCCCTTTAAATAGCGTGCCGCATAATCGACATTATGTTTAGGATCAAAAGCTTCAGCCAATGTTTCGAAAGCATCAGGATGATACAAAAGGTTAATTTGCATGAGACCGACATCAATGTTTTTAACACCTTGTGCTTGTAGTTTTTGAACCGCTTCAATGGCTTGTTCTTTTGTAGAGAAATAGTGTCCCTTGCCGTTGGCATGAATGACCCAAGGCCAAGACATAAATTGTTTTTCTTGTTCATTCCAACGCCCAGATTCAACTTTCGCAATGGCATGCAACAGGCCCGCAGGAATTTGATGGCGTGTTTCTATAAGCCTTATATGATGTTTATAATGGTGCGTATTAATCGCTGTTGCAAAAAGCGGCGAAGTCGCCAAAAAACTGACGATAAGAAAAGCAAATTTAATAACCACCCCACCCCCCATTATTTTATAAAATATGGTTACTTGTTAAGCAGTCTCCCCTTAAAAGTTTAATAAAAACTTAAACAATTTAAGATAGTTTTAAATTAAAGACAGATTGAAAGAAAAAGGAGAGATAAAGATGTTAAAAAAACTCTTTAAAAATAAATGGCTAAAGCGTTCTTTGCTTATATTTTCGGCTCTTCTCCTTTCTGGGCTCAGTATAGCATTTCATCGAGGAACGCTTCAGGCGAAGATCCCCATTGATTACACTGAGGATCCGTATTCACCGGATTTTTGCCGTTAAACTCTCCCGACAAGTTTGAGATAAAGCAATTAAAATCGGCCATAAATTTTGCATGACATCTGAAGAATTTCAGAAAAGATCGAAATCTTAGCTGTACTTTTGTCAGAGATCTTGGTGAAAAATGGGCTGAGGTTGTGCAATATCCTGCAAGAGGATATTCCTTTGGCAATTGACATGAGCGATAAATCACCCTTTGTTTAGAGGTGAAAGGAATTTGTTATGCTCGAAAAAAACCGATTTAAAATCCCTGTTGCACCGCACTTAATACTTCTTAAAGGTGATCAAGTTTTGCTCCATCTGCGTCAAAATACCGGCTATGCGGATGGGATGTATAGTCTTGTAGCAGGGCATCTTGAAGGGGGAGAGTCTATATTGCAAGCCATGATTCGAGAAGCTCGAGAAGAAGCGAATATAGAAATCGACCCTACTGATCTAAGTGTAAATTGTACAATGCATCGTTGGTCGAGAAGTGGAGAAGAATATATTTATCTTTATTTAATTTGTCGTCGTTGGAAGGGGCAGCTACGTAATAGGGAACCTGAAAAATGTAAAGAATTACAATTCCATCCTTTAGATAACCTTCCTTCTAATCTTCTGCCGGCAGTGCGGAGGGGGATTGAATGTGCTTTAAATGAAATCTCTTATTGTGAGTATGGTTGGGAAGAAAAATGAAAACTTATCAGTGGTGTGTAAGTTAAAGGATAATCTGACACTTCAATTATAATAATCTTATGAATCACACTATTCATGCTGTAATTCTTGTATCTTTAAAAATTTTTTCTACTATAAAGTGCATGGAGCTTTCTAAAAGAATAAGTATTTCGTAGAAACAATTTTTATTTTCTTATGTATTAAAATATTCAAATAAATTTATTATGTTATTGTATTTAAAATTTATAATATTAATTATATTTGTATTTTTAATTTAATAAATAATATATATTATTGGCAATAATTAGTGGAAAATTAACTCAATAATGATAATGTAATATTGTAATTTAATTTTAAATGGTTTATTGAAATGAAATATTATTTAACAAAAAGAATAACTATTACGTCATTATTATTTATTTCAGCTGTCACTTTTTCTTTTAAGGGAGAAGCTGTGACAACTTTTGGTCAAGAAGAAGATGCTTTTTCTAAGCTTTTGGCCCATCCTGCTGAGGATTCTAAATCAAAGGGAGAACGCTCAGCAAAGCAAGAAGAAAATTCTTTTAAAAAAGCAGATAAAACAGAGGCTCTTCCTTTAAAAAAAGAACCCTCTGAGATGGTTAAAAGAGAAAAATTAAAACCTTATTTTAACAAAGATCTTGTGGGAGCTCGTCTTTACTAAACATCGTTTTAGTAAAGGAGGAATACGATCTTACTTTTTCCCTTTTTCCCTATTTCCCTTTAAGCTTTTCTACCAGAACCTCTTAGGCAGAGGGTTCTGGCGAAAGCGTTGTTGGTTTACGTGTCGGGGCAGACGTGCGAGGTTTCTTGGGTTTCTCTGGTGAACTTGGCGTTGGCTTTTCAATTTTTCCGCCTTGTAAGAGAGAATTAATTTCGTCCCCAGAAAGAGTCTCATACTCTAAAAGACCTTTTGCTAAAGCATGCAAATGATCAATATGATCCTTGAGGATTTTCTGCGCTCGGTCATAAGAATTTTCAACAATTTTGCGGATCTCTTTATCAATTTGAGTTGCTGTAGAGTCAGAAATATTTTTATGTTGAGTAACGGAGTGCCCCAAAAATACTTCTTGCGCAGGTTCTCCATAACTTAAAGGTCCCATGACGTCACTCATACCCCATTCGGTGACCATCCGTCGTGCAATTTCGGTGGCATGACGAATATCTGATGAAGCGCCCGTGGTAACTTTTTCCACACCAAAGATAAGTTCTTCTGCAATACGGCCTCCCATGGCCACAGCAAGGTCCGCCAAAAGTTTGGCTCGTGACATAGAAACCCGATCATTTTCAGGTAGACGAACAACCATACCAAGGGCTCGACCTCGTGGAATGATTGTTGCCTTATGAATAGGATCAGAGTCAGTCGTATGGAGAGCAACAATAGCGTGTCCCGCTTCATGATAAGCTGTTAATTTCTTTTCTTCATCGCTCATCACCATGGAACGTCTTTCTGGCCCCATCATGACTTTATCTTTAGCATGTTCAAAGTCGCTCATCGCCACGGCACGTTTGTTTTGGCGAGCTGCATTTAGAGCGGCTTCATTGACAAGATTCGCGAGGTCTGCCCCAGAAAATCCAGGTGTTCCGCGTGCAAGGACTTTTGCATCGACGTCAGAGGCAAGAGGAACTTTTGCCATATGAACTTTGAGGACTTCTTCACGGCCAATAATATCTGGTAACGGAACAATCACTTGGCGATCAAAACGTCCTGGACGCATCAGAGCAGGATCAAGGACGTCAGGCCTATTGGTCGCCGCGACCAAGATAACGCCATCATTTGATTCGAAACCATCCATTTCTACGAGTAATTGGTTGAGTGTTTGCTCACGTTCATCGTTGCCACCGCCAAGACCTGCGCCGCGATGGCGACCGACGGCATCGATTTCATCAATAAAGATAATGCAAGGGGCATTTTTTTTGCCTTGTTCAAATAAATCGCGAACACGGCTGGCACCCACACCGACAAACATTTCAACGAAATCAGATCCTGAGATTGAGAAGAATGGAACATTTGCTTCTCCTGCAATCGCTCGTGCAAGTAATGTTTTACCTGTTCCGGGAGAACCAACGAGAAGGACACCCTTTGGAATTTTCCCCCCTAATTTTTGGAATTTTTGGGGGTCTTTCAAATATTCAACAATTTCTGAGACTTCTTCCTTGGCTTCTTGGCATCCTGCTACATCGGAAAACATAACGCGGCCTGATTTCTCATTCAAAAGGCGGGCCCGGGACTTTCCAAAGCCAAGCGCTCGATTATTGCCTGATTGCATTTGACGAAGGAAGAAAATCCAAACACCAATAAGAAGAAGCATAGGAAACCAAGAAATTAAGATTTGGAAAAAGGTCGAGCCGCCTTCTTCCGCAGGCGAAACGGAAATTGCAACACCTTTTTCAGTCAATTTTTCAACTAGTTGAGGATAATTAGGGACAACAGTTGAGAACGAACGACCATCGGATAAACGTCCATTAACAACATCGCCTTTAATCACGACGTCTTTGACGTTTCCTTGTTCAATATTACTTAGGAATTCAGAAAATATAAGGGTTTTATTATGAGATGATTCCTTCTCGCCTTGGAACATATGAAAAACGGCAGTAAGGAAGAGGCCAATAATAATCCATAAAACGAGATTTCTACCTAAGTTATTCAATTTATTTTCCTTCGTGTTTCAATTGTCGCATTCTAGATTCATGCAAAGCATTATGTCGCGATTTAGTTAAGCAATTGTGAACGTAAATCGTGTAAGTGGATAACATGGTAAGAACTTTATAGCGTTTTCTTTAAAAAGTGTAAAGGTTTGGTTTGAGCAAATCTGGAAAAAATCAGGAATAGAAATAAGTTGATCTTGGTGCCAAAGGCTTGGGAGAGTAAGGGCAACAGGATAGGGTAAAAAATCTTTTTGTTCCTTGAGTTCTTTTTTGAGGGACTCCCATCCTTTTTGACCTAAAGCCTTTAAAGTGTACTGTCCTTGCGGGGGGGTGAGGTGAATATGAAAGCGTTGATCCCAGAAGAAACACGTTGAATTTTCTTGATTATTAAAGTCAATTTCATGACGAATCGCGCCAGGTTCCCTTGTAAAGAGGAGATATTTCTCTCTATAGCGCAACATAAGGCATCCATTTAAGGTGCGCGGGGTAGTGGAGGTGTTCTGAAAGTGTAAGGAAAGCTTATGAAGACTCTCTCGGGCAGGAGGGTAGGGATTAACACCATATGTCATGAGCAGTCTTTGGAGTATGCCGAGTCTATTTTCTATGTCAAGTTGGGACCAAGCTTGATAATTTAAGAAAGCATATCCTTGAGGAAAGGGGATAATCATCTGAGGAATTAACCTATTTAAGGTTTCTTCGTAATGACGACGCGCTTCTCCAAAAGAGACAATTTCAAGAGGCGAAAAGTGTGGTGCTTTGCTTCTTAGAGCGACACGTTTAAATTTGAGGTTCTGATTGCTAGGATCTTCAATCCATGATTGGGAATACTTTACGAGTGTAGCTTGAAGACGCTTTTTTGAATAACAAAGGAGAGGGCGAAGAAGGCGATGGTAAGGCCTATCAACAATGGCAGACATACCCGCAAGTCCTTCGATTCCTGAATTTTTTTCGGCACGCATGGCAATGGTTTCTTGCTGATCCTCTAAATGATGGCCTAATAGAAGATGTAAAATGCCTTGGGTGTGGCACCATTCTTCAAGCTTTTGATAGCGTATTTCACGCGCTTTTTCTTGAAGGCGGCGGCCTGTTTTTTCTTCTGACCACGTAAGGATGACTGTGGGAATTCCATAGGCTGAAAGCCACTGTTGAACTTGGTGGGCTTCTTGGGTCGAAGTGGGGCGTAATTGGTGATCGACAGTAAGGGCCGTTAGAGAGCCTTCGCGGTTTTTCACCCATTGTTGGGCTAACAAGATCAGGGAGAGGCTATCGGCGCCACCTGAGACGGCAATAGCCAGATGAGGATGGGGTTCAAAAGGGCCCAATTTAGCCATTGACTGCGCAAACTCTGCGTCAGTAAGGGGTTCTGTTGATGGGTGAGAAGGGGGAGGTAAATTCATATTTAAAGTTGTTTTTTTGTCGCTTTTTTCTGTTGTTTATGGTACCATAATAAAGATGGTGAAAAAAGGGAATTAAATGTTAAAAGCACATGAAAAGAGAAGCAAAAATTCAAGGGACAATAAAAAATGGTAAAATTGTCAACCTTTAAGATAAAATATTTTTAAATTAAGGGACGAAGAATTTTAGTGGCTATGTGCTAGAAAATCTTAGAAAGATGGGTTTGCATCCTTTGAAAAATCTTGAAATAAGAAATAATTAAAGGAAGTTTCTGCAGATAGATTTAGAGCGTAATATATTTTTGCGGGCCCATTGCTTTTTCATAAGATCAACGCTATGAAAGAAATCTCCTTAACGAATTGTTTAGGATTTTAGTTTAGAGATAAGGGCTTAGTAAAGCCTTTTGCGGGCGTGGTGGAATTGGCAGACACACCAGATTTAGGTTCTGGCGGCGCAAGCCATGGGGGTTCAAGTCCCTCCGCCCGCACCATTAAGGTCAACATTATTTAGAGACAGGTAACACTTTTATGCAAATGACAGAAAAAAAGGTTGAAGGTTTGTCGCACCATTACCACCTTAATATCCCCGCAGGGACAGTTGAGGCAAAGATGGATGAACGTCTACTTGAGTTGGGAAAAACAACAAAGGTTGCAGGGTTCCGCGCAGGTCATATTCCTTTACCAATCCTAAGACAGCGGTATGCAGCTTCTGTAAAAGGTGAAGTCATTCAAAAGTTATTAGACGAAAGTGTAAAGAATCTTGTTCAAGAGAAGAAACTGAAAGTTGCGCTTCAGCCAAAAATAGACTTTGAAAGTGCTGAAGAAGGAAAAGATTTAAGTTTGAACATTTCTCTTGAAGTTCTTCCTGAAGTGGGAACTGTCGATCTTAGCAAATACTCATTTGAGCAATTAAAAGCAAAGCTTGAACCTCAAACAGTGACAGAGAGCCTTAAGAAAATGGCTCATTCTTCACGTGAGAATAAAGTCCTTGAGGCTGAGATTAAAGCTGAAAATGGTCATGCTGTGCGCCTTTCATTCCGTGGAACTATTGGTGATAAATTGATCCCAGGAGGATCTTCAGCTGATACAGTTCTTGAATTAGGATCTGGCACTTTTATCCCAGGGTTTGAAGAACAAGTTGTTGGAATGAAAGCAGGTGACCAAAGAGATATCTTTGTAACGTTTCCTGCAGATTATGGATCTCAAGAACTTGCAGGAAAAGAAGCAAAATTCAGTCTTAAAGTTGCAGAAGTTCTTGAAATTGTTGAGCCTACAATAGACGATGACTTAGCTGTTAAGCTAAAATTTAAAGATCTTGCAGAGCTTAAAGATCAAGTTGAAAAGATGATCACAAAAGAATATGATCAGCTTTCTTTTCTTGATATTAAACGCAAGGTCCTCGATAAATTCTCAGAAGAGTTCCACTTTGAGCTTCCAAAAGGTTTGGTTGAACTTGAATTCCAATCTATTTGGCGCCAATTAGAAAATGAACTTCACCATGATCATGACCATGCCGAAGGGGAAACATGCAACCATTCAATGGATCCCAAAGAAGAAGAAAAATTAAGAACACAATATCAAGGCATTGCTGAACGGCGCGTTAGACTTGGTTTAGTGCTTGCAGAAATTGGACGAGAGCATCAAATTACAGTGTCCCAAAAAGAATTGGATCAAGCTGTTTATAACGAAGCCATGCGCTATAGAGGACATGAGATGAAAGTTGTGGACTATTATCGCAACAATCCTCAAGCTTTGGCCTCTTTGCGTGCCCCAATTTTTGAAGATAAAGTGATTAAGCTTATTACTGAAAAAGTGTCTTTAAAGGACAAAGAAATCAGTGTTGAAGAGCTTCAAAAAAGAATTAAAGAAATTACAGAAGGCGAGGAAGTGAACTAAGTTCATATTTCTGCCCACTAGATGGAGGAGGATTCAGTGGTAGACATCATTAGTCAATATACAAATACGCTTGTCCCAATGGTGGTCGAGCAAACAGCCCGCGGTGAACGTTCTTTTGACATTTATTCACGACTCCTTAAAGAGCGTATTGTTTTTTTAAGTGGTGAAGTTAATGATGATGTTGCAACCCTTATCTGTGCACAATTACTTTTCCTTGAAGCGGAAAACCCTAAAAAAGATATTTCTTTTTATATTAATTCGCCAGGAGGCGTCGTGACGTCAGGTTTAGCGATTTATGATACAATGCAATATATTCGCCCAGATGTTTCAACAATTGTTTTAGGGCAAGCGGCTTCTATGGGGGCTCTATTATTGTGTTCTGGCGAAAAAGGAAAGCGTTTTGCTCTCCCCAATTCGCGCGTGATGATTCACCAACCTCACGGTGGAGCGAGAGGACAAGCAACAGATATCGAAATTCAAGCCCGTGAAATCTTAAAATTGCGTGCTCGCTTGAATGGAATCATCGTTGAACGTACAGGCAAACCTTTAAGTGTTATTGAAGCTTCTGTCGAGCGAGACTATTTTATGTCTGCTGATGAGGCGAAAGATTTTGGTCTTATTGATGAAGTGATGGTTCATCGTGCTCTTGTGTAAAATAAATAAATTAATTTAGAACGTTAACTTTTTATTATCCGGTTTTTGGCACTCTGAACCTATAAATATGTAGCTCAGCTAGAAATTAAGGAATAAAGGCAAAAAAAATGAGTAAAAACGAAGATTCCGTCAAAGATACTCTTCACTGCTCCTTTTGTGGAAAAAGCCAGCATGAAGTTAAAAAATTAATTGCTGGGCCAAGTGTATTCATCTGTGATGAGTGCGTTGACTTATGTATTGAAATTATTCGCGAAGAGAATAAGGTCGGAGGATTTTCCTCAAGTGAAGGTGGAATCCCCTCTCCTAAAGAAATCGTCAAAGTGCTTAACGATTATGTGATTGGTCAAGCTCATGCAAAGCGAGTCCTTGCTGTGGCTGTTTACAATCACTATAAGCGAATTAATTCAATCGGGCATTCAAATGAAATCGAACTTGCGAAGTCAAATATTCTACTAATTGGTCCGACAGGCTGTGGAAAAACTCTATTGGCTCAAACTCTTGCACGTATTTTGGACGTTCCTTTTACAATTGCAGATGCAACAACACTAACCGAAGCAGGTTATGTTGGTGAAGATGTTGAAAATATTATTTTGAAGCTTTTGCAATCAGCCGAATATAATGTTGAAAAAGCGCAACGTGGCATTGTTTATATTGACGAAGTCGACAAAATTTCCCGCAAATCCGATAATCCTTCAATTACACGAGATGTATCTGGAGAAGGTGTTCAGCAGGCTTTGCTCAAAATTATGGAAGGCACAATAGCTTCAGTTCCTCCTCAAGGTGGTCGTAAGCATCCTCAGCAAGAGTTTTTGCAAGTTGATACCACGAATATTTTGTTTATTTGTGGGGGCGCTTTTGCAGGGATTGAAAAAATTATTGCCGCTCGTGGCAAAGGATCTTCTATTGGTTTTGGCGCTGATGTCAAGTTACCTGAAGATCGTCGTACTGGTGAGATTTTACGTGAAATTGAACCAGAAGACCTTTTGAAATATGGCCTTATTCCTGAATTTGTTGGGCGTTTACCTGTTGTTGCAACACTCGAAGATTTGAATGAGGAATCATTAATTGAGATCCTACAAACGCCAAAGAACGCTCTTGTAAAACAATATCAAAAGCTTTTTGACATGGAAAAAGTCCACCTTGAGTTTACAGAAGATGCTCTTTCGGGAATTGCGCAGAAAGCAATTTCAAGAAATACAGGTGCTCGCGGACTTCGTTCAATTATGGAAGACATCTTGCTCAATACGATGTTTGATCTTCCTGGACGTGAAGATATTGAAGAAGTTGTCATTAATCGAGAAGTTGTCGACGGTAGAGCTGAGCCTTTGCTTGTGTATGGCGAAAAATTAAAAAGCAAAGGAAGTCAAGCTTAGACTTTTTTAAATTTCTATTCCTTTATCTCATTACCCTGATTATACTACGTTAAATTAGGCATGTGTAAATCATTTGAAATAAAAGAGGGTTGATCCTTGGCAAAAACGACAAAAGCTCTAGAGCTTCCGCATGGAACTTTATTACCCGTATTACCTTTAAGGGATATCGTAGTTTTCCCTCACATGATTGTTCCCTTATTTGTGGGACGCGAAAGATCTGTTAAGGCGCTTGAAGCTGCGATGAAACAGGATCATAGAATTTTATTGGTCACTCAAAAAGAAGCGACCACTGATGATCCAAAAACGCGAGATCTTTATTCTTTTGGTTCTTTAGGACAAATTATCCAACTGCTAAAATTACCAGATGGCACAGTAAAAGTGCTTGTTGAAGGCATTGATCGCGCAAGAATTTTGCGCTTTGATGAGAGCCTTGAGTATTTCCAAGCTTATGCAGAAGTATTAGATTCAGAGATTATTACACCCACCGCAGAGCTTGAAGCTCTTGCACGCACAGCGTTAGGGTTGTTCGAACATTATTCAAAACTGAATAATAAAATTCCGCCAGATGTTCTTGTCTCAATCACCCGTATTGAGCAACCTGATAAACTCATTGATACAATTGCTGCGCACTTAACACTTCGAGTCTTTGATAAGCAAAGACTCCTTGAAATTTCATCGCTTGAAGAACGATTTGAGAAAATTTGCGCCTACATGGAAGGTGAAATTAGCGTTCTACAAACTGAGAAACGCATTCGAACACGTGTAAAAAAACAAATGGAAAAATCTCAACGAGAATATTACCTCAATGAGCAAATGAAAGCGATTCAAAAAGAGTTAGGTGAAAATGAAGAAGGTAAAGATGAAGTTTCTGAGCTTGAGCAGAAAATTGCAAGAACTAAGCTGAGCAAG
Source organism: Candidatus Paracaedimonas acanthamoebae (assembly GCA_017307065.1). Lineage (NCBI taxonomy): Bacteria > Pseudomonadati > Pseudomonadota > Alphaproteobacteria > Holosporales > Caedimonadaceae > Candidatus Paracaedimonas > Candidatus Paracaedimonas acanthamoebae. Next base: position 12,350 of record JAFKGL010000018.1, on the reverse strand, counting down.
GAAGCCAGAACAAAAGCCCAAACCGAAATTAAAAAGTTAAGGACAATGAGCCCAATGTCTTCTGAGGCAACAGTTGTTCGAAACTACTTAGATTGGCTTTTGTCGATTCCTTGGAAGAAAAATACAAAGGTTAAGAACGATCTTGATAAAGCGCAACAAATTTTAGATGAAGATCATTATGGTTTAGAAAAAGTTAAAGAAAGAATCATTGAATACCTTGCTGTTCAAACACGTGTCGGAAAATTAAAAGGCCCTATCTTGTGTCTAGTTGGCCCTCCCGGGGTTGGAAAAACCTCTTTAGGTCGTTCAATTGCTCGCGCAACTGGCCGTAATTATGTTCGTATGGCTTTGGGCGGAGTACGTGATGAAGCTGAAATTCGAGGACATCGACGGACTTATATTGGATCGATGCCAGGAAAAATTATTCAAGGCATGAAAAAAGCAGCCTCGGCAAATCCTCTCTTCTTGCTTGATGAGATTGATAAACTTGGAGCTGATTGGCGTGGAGATCCCACTTCTGCCTTGCTTGAAGTCTTGGATCCTGAGCAAAATAATAGTTTCAATGATCATTATCTTGAAGTTGATTATGATCTTTCGGATGTTATGTTTGTGACAACAGCTAACAGCCTGAATATGCCACAACCCTTGCTCGATCGCTTAGAGATCATCCGGTTACCGGGATATACTGAAGAAGAAAAAGCCGAAATCTGTCGTCGACATTTAATTTCTAAAGAAATGAAAGCAAATGGCCTCAAAGAAGGGGAATGGTCCATTAATGATAAAGCTCTGCGTCAGTTGATTCGTACTTATACAAGAGAAGCGGGTGTTCGTAATCTTGAACGAGAGCTTGCAAACCTTTTGCGCAAAGCTACAAAAGAGATTCTCACAAAAAATGTAAAGACAATTGAAGTGACTGAAGAGAATCTTGAAACTTATGCTGGTATCCCTAGATATTCTTATGGCGTCAGCGAAAGTGAAGATCTTGTGGGCGTTACCACAGGGCTTGCTTGGACAGAAGTTGGCGGAGATATTTTAATGATTGAAGCTGTCATGCTGCCAGGAAGAGGAAAGATCAAGACAACAGGTAAGCTTGGCGAAGTCATGCAGGAGTCTGTTCAAGCTGCGGCAAGCTTTGTGCGTTCCCGAGCGAACCAATTTGGGATTGAGCCCCTCTTATTTGAAAAACATGATATTCATGTGCATGTTCCTGAGGGCGCAACACCAAAAGATGGGCCTTCAGCAGGAATTGCGATGTGCACCTCTATTGTATCTGTGCTAACAGGAATTCCAATTCGCCGGGATATTGCCATGACGGGAGAGGTTACTCTTCGCGGGCGTGTTCTTGGAATAGGCGGACTTAAAGAAAAATTATTAGCTGCATTGCGAGGGGGAATTAAGACTGTTTTGATTCCTTATGACAATCAAAAAGATTTAGCAGAAATCCCTGAGATTGTAAAAAAAGGATTGCAAATTATTCCGGTGAAGAATGTAGAAGAGGTTATTAAAAGCGCTCTTGTGCGCACACCACACCCGATAGAGGGGCAACCTTTAGTCGGAACTCATAAAGAAGATCCTTTTAAGCATCAGCAATCACAGGAATTAAATTTCTAACCATAAGAAGTATTTTTTGCAAGATTATTTATAAGTAATGAATAGCTGTAACTTTATAAAAATTCATTAATTAACTTGCTTTATAAATAAACTCATAAGGATGGGATAAATTTCACTTTTGTCTCACATATAAAAGTGTTTACATTAAATCAATAAAAAGTCTAATCATCTTTTTATTATAATATAGAATGAAAGGTAGTATAATGGATATAAGTTTTTTTAAAAAGAAGCCTCTACTCTTAATAACTTTGTCTCTTTTAACTTTGGAAGGGTGTTCTGTAGGGATGGCTTTAAATGGTGAAAAAGAACCAGATTTAAGTGTTATTCGTCAAGGAATTACGAAAACAGAAGTTGATATTCAATTAGGTGATCCTGTGTCAGTAGAAGCACTCGATAAAGGATGGAAGAAATGCATTTATAGCTATAGCGTTGGTGATGAATCTAGTGCAGGCCGTGCAATTGGACATGGTGTGATGGATGTATTAACGTTAGGTATTTGGGAAGTTGTAGGAACACCTATTGAAGGTTTTAGAGGAGACAAGTATCAACTAGCTCTTACATTTGATGAGAATGACAGAGTTGTTGATCTAAAACGTTCTGAAAAAAATAGCGAATTAATAACAAAATAAAGGTTTATCCTTTTTATTGCAGGTCTCATCTTATTTAGGTGAGGCCTTTTTTAGATAAGAATTTAATGCTTAACTCGGTCGATTGACGTGACGAGAGAGGAAGCCCGTAAGCTTGCAATAATATTACTTAAGTGGTCAGCATCTTTAACTTCAAGATCGAGGATAAATTCAAAAAAAGTATCTCCCCGATGGCTAATTTTAAGATTAGCTATATTCGCATTATGCTTACTAATGATTGTCGTCAAGTTTGCAAGGGCGCCAGGTTGGTTGTTAACAACGACATTAGTGCGAGCAAGGTAATGTTTTTGTTCATTGTGTGAATCCCAGGCAACATCAATCCAGCGTTCTGGTTCATTGGCATAATTGTTAAGATTTTCGCAATCATACGTGTGAATAGTAACACCGGTTCCTGTCATCACGATTCCCACAATTTTGTCACCTGGTAAGGGGTGGCAGCATTTTGCATAATGCACGGCCATTCCAGGGATAAGGCCTCGGATAGAGACGATAGCATCTTTTTCTTTTGGGATAAATTTTGCTTTGGAAACAATTGGTTGAACATCTAAAGGGTTTTTTGCACGAAAATCAGGGTAGGTTGCCCGGATGACTTCATAACTTGTATGTTGTCCTTCTCCAATAATTGAAAATAAATCTTCTGTGGTTTGGCATTTAAATTTTGAAAGGATTGTTTCAAGTATCTTTTCGGAAAACTCTAAATTCTCATGTTGAAAAGATTTTTGCAAAATTGAACGTCCCAATTCAATAAATTGAGAACGTTGTTGAGTGCGAATAAAGCGTCGAATATGAGCTCGTGCTTTTCCTGTGACGACAAAGCGTTCCCAAGTAGGAGATGGTGTTTGTGATTTTGATGTTGTAATTTCAACTTGATCTCCATTGTGCAAAACTGTGCGCAATGGAACCATTCGACCATTTATTTTTGCACCCACACAATGGTTGCCGACAGCAGAGTGAATTGCATATCCGAAATCAATAGGGGTCGCGCCTCGTGGAAGAGAAATAAGGTCTCCTGCAGGTGTGAAGCAGAAAACTTGATCTTGAAACATTTCAAGCTTTGTATGCTCAAGAAATTCTTCGGGGCCAGAAGCATGTTCTAAAATTTCTAAAAGACTGCGTAACCAATGGTATTGTTTATGATCTGTATTTTTCCCTTGTTTATATTGCCAGTGCGCGGCAACACCGTATTCAGAAATAGTATGCATCTCGTGAGTTCGAATCTGAATTTCAATCCGATGCTTTAACGGACCAATGACACTGGTATGAAGAGATTGGTAATTATTGGGTTTAGGGGTACTAATATAATCTTTGAAGCGTGTGGGAACAACAATATAGCTACTATGCACAATTCCAAGAGATTGGTAACAATCTGGGATCGTATTAACAAGAATGCGAAAAGCCATAATGTCGGAGAGCTGTTCTATTGCGACATTCTTTTTATGCATTTTGCGCCAGATGGAATAAGGCGTTTTCACTCGACCAGAAACTTCTGCTTCTAAATTGGCTTTTTTGAAAACATTTTTTAGTTCTTTGATAATTCTTTTAACAATATCTCCACCTTCTCGTTCGAGAAAATTTAAGCGAGTAACAATTGATTCTCGGGCATCGGGGTTGAGAACTTGGAAGGAAAGATCTTCGAGTTCATCTTTTATATGATGCATTCCGATGCGTTCAGCCAAAGGTGCATAAATCTCGATGGTCTCTCTTGCAATGCGACGGCGTTTATCTATCGATGAAACATGATGGAGTGTTCGCATGTTATGAAGCCGATCCGCAAGCTTAACAAGAAGAACGCGAATATCATTCGACATTGCAAGAACAAGCTTACGAAGGTTTTCTGCCTGTTTTGTTTGGGAAGACTGTAATTCAATTTGGGTTAATTTTGTAACGCCATTAACAAGACCTGCGATTTCATCGCCAAATAATTTTCGTATTTCCTCAAGAGTAGCTCCTGTATCTTCGACGGTATCGTGAAGAAGAGCGGTTATAATGGTTGCTCCATCTAATTTCATGTCACATAAAATGTCAGCAACTTCAAGGGGATGAGAGAAGTAGGGGTCACCAGAATCGCGAACTTGTTCCCCATGAACTTTCATAGAAAAAAGGTAGGCACGATTAAATTTATCTTCATCGAGGGCTAAATCGTAAGACCTTACTTTTTCAATTAAAGCGTGCTGTTGAATCATGATATTGCTTTTTATAATATACGCAAACACTAAACCTTATTTTTAAAATTAAGCTCTAATTTTAACGTCTTTGCGTCTTACTCTTAAGTATATATAATAGCAGCTAAAATGGGCTAAAGGGAAGTAGTTTCGTCTTTTTCTTCTTCTAAATCTTCATCATCTAATTCATCTTCTTCGAAAGAAGAGTGAGAAGGTTGCTGAAAGCGTAGTGCTTCTTGAGCAACAAAATCAGAAATTTCGTCTTCTTGAGGATCACTTTCAACTTGAATACGAAAAGAATTAATTAAGCCATCTTTGAGAGCATCAGCTTCAACGGTGCCAACAGCGATTTCTCTAAGAGCAACAACAGGGTTTTTATCGTTATCTCTCTCGACTGTGAGTAAAGAGCCTGCGCCAATTTGTCGAGCTCGTTGTGATGCAGCTAAAACGAGTTCAAAGCGATTTGATACTTTACGAACACAATCTTCAACAGTAACGCGTGCCATAAAATTTTCCTTATTAAATAGAAATATTAACCCTGTCTTGCTTTAAAGCGAGGATTTGTTTTGTTAATAATATAATTTCGGCCACGACGACGAATAATACGACAATCTTTATGTCGTGTTTTCATTGATTTCAATGAGTTAACAATTTTCATTTGGCCATCTCCACTATCATCATTCAATAATAAAATTATATATGCTTTGGAGACAAGGCAATGTCAACACTTTTTATAATTTCTTTTAGAGTTGATCTTCGATTCTAAGGGATATTTTATGAGAATAGATAAAAAAATGGTTCTACTTAGATATCGATAAGTTAAATCAAAAACATTCAATAAAATAAAAAACTTAATGGAATTTTGTAGGGTTTTTTAAGTTATGAGACCTCTAAAAAAACATCCAGCGGCCCGAAGGCCGTTGGATCAAGTTAGGGGGGGAAGACTAAATGAGGAGAATTTAACCCCTCAAGTATCTGATGCGCTGAAGGCATCAAATCTTTTTTTACGGTCCCGTTAGGGGGATGAGAGAGTTACTTAAATAACTCTCTCTGGGAGGGACTCGAATAAATTCTTTTGCTAAAACTTTCATTTTATTGTTGCTTATAAGTATAATATACACGTATATGTAAAATTGTCAACACATTGTTTATTTTTTTTTACAGATGAAGTTGTGATGGATATTAATCGTTTAAAAGCATATTGTCTTCTCTATGAATCAGGTGGATTTCAAGAAGCTAGCCGAAGGTCAAAGTCGAATCCGACAAGTATTCGTAGTAAAGTTGTTCTTTTAGAAAAAGAATTGCGAACTAAATTGATTGAAACCTCGGGGCAGCGAGTTGTTTTTACAGCCGCAGGGCATCGTTTTCATAAGGAAGCGTTGCAAATTATTGACTTTGCAACAGCTCGACTTGATAGTTTTAAATTAGAGCAAGAAGGATTTAATGATAAAATTATAATTGCTACAACCCATGCAATTGCATCTTTATGGCTTCCTGCAGTTTTGCCCAGATTTAGGGTAAATTTTCCAAAAACAGCTATTATCCTTAAATCATCAGATGAACAATTTAATCTCTATCAACGTGAAGCGGATGTCTCAATTGCGGCTTTCGATCATTCTAAGCCTCAAGAAGATAATTTAAGCCATCTTCTTTTGACAAATTATTATATGAATCTTTATGCAAGCGAAGAATACCTTAATCAATATGGAACTCCTGCTACAATTGAAGATTTACAACAGCATACAATAATTAGTTTTGGCAAGGATATCCCTTATCCTTATCCTTCGATCAACTGGCACCTTGAGTTTTTACCTTCTAATTTTATTCCGTTGGTTCAAGTAAATTCAGGGGCAGCTATCTTAAGGACAGTGCAAAATGACCTGGGGATTGGTTCAATATCTCAAAAAGGGGCTGAGACAAGTAATAAGAAATTAGTAAGAATACTTCCTTCTTTTCTTACCGGACCGACTTTGGATATCACCTATAATTTTCCTAAAACAAGAGCTGAAGAGCCACTCATTAAGAAGCTATACGAAATTCTGAAGATTTCTTTTGAGTAAGATCTTTTTCGCTTATAAACCAAACAATCACTTTTCTTTCACCTGACATAACTCGCGTAACTTCATGTGAAAGGGCACTGCTTGTTATCAGAAGGGTATGTTTAGGAGCTCTAAAGCTTTTTATATTTTTGTTTTTATCTTGGACTCTAAATTCACCACCTTCGTATTCTTCTGTCATGTGTAAAACAAGCGAGAATTTATAATCTGGGCAACTGTCATTATCACAATGCATGGAAATGAAATCACCTTCTTGATAATGGTGAATTTGCACACGATCAACAAAATAAGATTTCATTTCTAAGCGTTGTTGAAGATAACAACAAAGTTCAGGTTTTAGTAATAATTTTAAAAGTGGCTCATTATAGTTGATTGGATCACCAGGTTTTTTAGCCCTCATCACCTTTAAAGATAGATGCTCATTAGTATCTCCTTTTTTAGGAGCTTCATACTCAGCATTATGAACAATGTTTTCTAAACTCTGCCATTCTTTTGACGTAATAGGGAGTTCGGCTTTATTTATAAGAATTGCATGAGGTAAGGTTTTGTTTTTAGGCATAGTTTTTATCCTTTAGGACTAAATTTAAAAATCCACCTAACATAATAATCATAATTCCTAAAGCGCTCGCGCTTGTGAGCGCTAATCCTTCAAATAACCAAGATAATAGTAAGGCAATGGCCGGGGTGATGACCCATACATAAGCAGCGAACCCGGCGCCTTTTCGTGCAAGTAAAATTTGATAGAAAACGAATATAAGCACTGAAAGTATGGTAAGGACTAACAATGACACGATGAATTCTTGTTCAAGGGGAAATAAAAGCCTCCCCGATTGTATGTGCGCATATACAAGAGAAAAGCTACCGCCCCATAACATGGAAAAACCAACAGCCCAAACAGGATCAACAGTAGTTTTCTGAAAATATTGACTTAAATTCGCGCCAAGAGCGGTAAAAAGCATACTACAGCCGCAAAATAAAATGCCTTTACTGATAGAAACCCCAAAATTATTACCTTTATAATCTCCTAAGAATAGAAAAATTAATCCTATAAAGGCGACCATAGTAATAATCATTTTTTTGGGAGTATATTTTTTCTTAAAAAATAAAGACTCTAAAAGAATATTAGGAACGATTAACATAGAAAGAATAACGGCCACAATACCACTTAAGACATAATTCAAAGCATGATAAGCTAATATGTAATTAATACTAAACATGCAGATTCCCTGAATAAGGAAAATACCTTGTGTTTTTAAATTGATAGGGCGATGCTTATATCTTGAAACAAAAGCAAAAAAAAGCGTAAGAACACCGGCCATTATGAAACGATAAGCCACGGCCATTTCTGGAGGGAGATATTTTACTTGAGATGGACCAAAAATCCATCCCATGCCACCAAATAAACTACAAGCTATAAAGATACTTGAGTTAGTAGAAAGCATTATCCCATCCCATGTTTTTTAAGTATAATAGACATTAAATAAAATTAGTTTCAACTTTTTATTTTTTCTTATTAAAAAATTAATAAATTATTCTTATTAAAAAATTTGAAGAGATTATGGTACTTTTTTAGGTGTGAGGATTATTTTTTTAGAGGTTATGGCTTTTGCAAAGAATATTTCTTGATAAGAAGATGAGATTGAGTTTTTAAATCTCGAAATTTCTTTTTATTCAAGAAAATTGACATTTGATTGCAAAATCACAAGAGTTGTTTTAGTTTTAGTAAATTAAAAATCAAGTAAATCAAAAATATATTTCTTTCAGCCATATTAAATAAAAGAAAAATTAATAGAAGGTACGTTAAAATCGATACTAAATTTTACAAAGATTTCTATGATAATGCGCCAGATATGTTTGTATCGGTTAATGCATTAAACGAAAAAATAATAGAGTGTAACCAAGCTCTCATTGATACTCTTGGTTATACAAAAGAAGAGCTTTTAGCTCTTGATTCTATTGCAGAGCTTTATCACCCAGATTCTTTGAGTACGCGAGATATTATCCTACGTGAGTATAAGCAAAAAGGTATTGTAAAAGATAAAGAGGTTATTCTCAAAAAAAAATCTGGAGAAAAACTACATGTCTCATTCAGTGTAACTGCCGTTAAGGATAAAGAAGGTAATATTCTTTATAGTCGAGGAATTTGGCGAGATATTACTAAACTAATTGAAAAAAGAAAAAAACTAAACAAACTGAATGAAACCTTAAGTGCTAAAAATGAGCAACAGGCAACCCTCTTTCACATTCTATCACATGATATTCAATCCCCAATAAGAACTGTTGAGCATCTTTCTCAATGGATTATTCAAGATAAAGATAATGTCTTATCGCCGGTATCTTTAGAAAATTTATCAAGTCTGAGATTGGTTAATAAGCAAGCTTATAAGTTAACACAAGATCTGGTTTCTTTATTTGTTAATGATCTAACTGAGGTTCCTAGTGCTTTTAATATTTTTCGATCAGTTGAAGCTATTAAGCGGCGCGTCTTTCTTCCAGATGGATTTGAAATTGTAGTTTCAAGTTCAATTTCTACGTTTAAAACATTTAATTTCCTACTGACAGAAGTTCTCTATAATCTTATTTCAAATGCCGTCAAGCATCATCATAATAATAAAGAAGGTAAAATTAGAGTAGAAGTTGAAAATCAAGAAAAACAACTTTTAGTAAAAATAAGTGATAATGGACCTGGCATTAGAGATCATATAAGGGAAGATATTTTTGAGCCTTTAAAAAAATTTCATGTAGACCGCAATATTGAAGGATATGGGATGGGCCTTGCGATTGTAAGGAAAATTACAGATCAAATCGGAGGCAAGATTGATTTTACAAGTGTTGTTGGGAAAGGAACAACCTTTTACCTTTTATGGCCTATATTTGAAGAAATAAAAGAAGCATGTTAATTTTTACCTTCCTCACGCAACCATTCTGATCGAGTATAACCTTCTTTAAATTCAAAAATTTTTAGGAGAACTTCTAATCCTGGAATTATTTTTTCTTGTATTTTCCACGGAGGATTAACAATGACAAGACCTGTTCCATTGAGAGTTTCAGACGTTGTGGGGGGGCTTCTCAAAAATTCAATTGTAAGAATTTTAGGAATTTCTAATCCTCTAAGGGCTGTGTAAAATTCTTTAATAGGTTTCAAATCTTTTATAGGAAACCATATCATATAAATTCCTGTTGAAAACCTTTTATAACTTTCTCGTAAACCATTAACCAAAGTTTTAAACTCATTCCGTTCTTCAAAAGGAGGATCAATCAAAATGAGCCCTCTCTTCTCTTTAGGGGGGAGGAGAGATTTTAGCGAAAGATAGCCATCTTGATGGAGAACTTTTACTTGAGGATCTTTATGAAACAGGTGAGTTAATTGTTGGAAATCTTCAGGATGAAGTTCAGATAACCATAAACGATCCTGAGGCCTTAAAAAGGCTCGCGAAATGACTGGAGATCCTGGATAAACATTACTATCTTCGGCTTGTACTATCTTTAAATAATGCTCAAAAAGCTTTTTATCTTGAGAAGAGTGAAGCAATTTCAAAATACCTTCTTCTGCTTCATTGGTCTTTAAGGCTTGGGTAGATTGAAGATTGTATAAGCCTATCCCTGCATGGGTATCAACAATTGAAAAAGCTTTTTCTTTTTCGTGCAATTTTTGGAGAAGAAGTGTCAAAACAAAATGTTTTACAACATCTGAAAAATTACCAGCATGATAAATATGTCTGTAGTTCATTAGAGTGGTAAACCTATCATGACAAGAAGGCCACCTTGCTTTGATTTTTTAAGTTCAATCGTACCCCCATGCCTTAGAATAATATCTCGTGTGATAGCCAAGCCAAGTCCTGACCCCCCTGTTTCTGAATTTCGCGAACCTTCTAAGCGATAAAAAGGCCTGAATACAGTTTCTCTTTTTGATTCAGGAATACCAGGGCCATCATCTTCAAAATATATGTTAACTTCTTCAGATGTGACATGGACTGATATCCAAAGAGAATGGGCATACTTAAGAGCATTTTCAATAATGTTTGTAAACGCTCGTTTCAGTGATAGCGCATGAGCAATAGTATAAACAGGTTGAGACGGTATAAATGAAATAGGTTTGTCCGGGAACAAAGACGTAACATTTTGTAGAAGTGATGAAATTTCTACTTCTTGATAAGGCCCGTCTTCTTCACCTTTTGCGAAAGCAAGATAATCTTCAATCATTTTATTCATTTCACGAACATCTTGTTGTAAATCTTTGATCGATTCAGCGTTACCTGACATCGCTAATTGAAGTTCCATTCGTGTTAGAGGGGTTTTCAAGTCGTGAGAGACACCTGCAAGCATTTCTGTTCTTTGTGTTATTTGACGCTGAATACGTTCCTTCATAGAAATAAAAGCATATGTTAATTTACGAACTTCGAAGGATCCTGATGGTTTTATCGCTATGGTCTCTCGTCCTTTACCAAAGTCGTCAACCGCTTCAGCTAATCTTTTCAATGGCTTGATCTGGTTTCGCATAAAAAGAATTGCAATTGCTAAAAATAAAAGGGGTGTCGCAACAGACCACCATAAGAGAATAGAAGTCGTTTTTGGGGCGAGATGTTTCAATTTATCTTTTAAGATGAAATTTCCTTTAAGCGTTTGAATAGAAATGGCAATGTCTTCATCTCTTACACTAATGGAAAAAGAAAAAGGAATTTTTTTCTCAAGTTCTTGCGTTAATATTTTGTCATAAGGAGCCAGTAAATTTTTTCTTATAACGGATAAATCCTTTTGTTCTTGTTCCATTTCTAGTGACAATTCAAAATGATTAAAAATATAATTACGTAAAAGTTGTGAATCATCTTCAAAGTGAGGTGTACTTAAAACAACATTAACGGCTTCTGCGGTTCTAAGAGATATATTTTTTGCAAGAAGTTCTGTTACTTTTTCAAGATGTCGATCGACAAAGATATAAGTGGTAATCATCTGAACAAAGACAACAGGTGTTATAACAATGATTAAAGTACGCCCAAAGAGAGTTTTAGGAAGAATTTTTTTTAAATATTGGAAAGGATAGAATAGAGTAATCATATGATATCAGGCCTCAAAACATATCCTTGATGTCTTACGGTATGAAGATAAAGAGGTTGTTTAGGATCTTTTTCAATTTTTTTACGGAGTCTTGTAATTTGAACATCTACTGTCCTAGGGCTTAGACTGACGCCACTTAGTTCAGCTAGTTTCTCACGGCTAATAGGGACCCCAGGCTGTTGAGAGAAAATGTTCATTAAGGTAACTTCTAAGGAAGTAAGATGGATTGATTCATGGCCACGTTTGAGCATCGCTCGGCTTGGATCGTAAGTAAGAAGCCCCAGACGTATAGCTGAGCCTGGAAAAGTTAATTTAGATTTTCTTTGTAAGAGGTTGCGAATTCTTAAAAGAAGTTCTCGCGGTTCAAAAGGTTTTGCAAGATAATCATCTGCTCCAGCTTCTAATCCCTCAATACGATGATCTACTTCTCCCATCGCTGTTAGCATCAAGACAGGAATTTCATTTTCCTTGTCTTGTCGAAGCCATTTCAAAAATTCAAGTCCTGATTCTTCAGGCATCATAAGGTCGAGCACAATAAGTTGAGCTTCTTCTTTTAGTAATTTTTGTCGAGCTTCGTGAGCAGTAGCGGCTCCTAAAACTTGATAACCATTTTCTTCAAGGTACTTTTGTAAAAGCTCTCGAAGACGACGGTCATCATCAATAACAAGTAAATGAGAAGTTGCAACCATGGTAATAATCTACTTAAGATAAAATTTAAGCCTTGCAGCTTCACGTTAAGTAATGTTTTCTCTATAGTCCATAAGTTAGAAAAAAGGAAGTCCTAAAGGAGAATTAAATGACAGAGACCACTTTTGATG
>JAFKGL010000017.1 GCA_017307065.1 Candidatus Paracaedimonas acanthamoebae | reverse complement strand
CATTTTTATTCTCCCTGTTTTGTTTATTTAGTTTTCTAATCTTTGTGTGCCTTTCGGCACGTTTTTTCTTTGTTGTAGGGTCTCATCAAAACCTCTTATTTCTTGGTTTTGATGTTCTGAGGTCATCGATAAAGTTTCCCTCGGGTTTTATTTGTGAGGTTAACCGTGACGTTTTTCCTCAGCTTACGTTCTGCTTTACCTATGTCATGTCTTTCTCCTTTCTTTGTTTATCTTCACCCTGATAAAACCCAAGAATCCTTCTTCTTCTTTTCCAGACTTCAGATTTCATCATGTTTATTCCTATTCAGTCCTGGCGGATGACGAGCGAAAGGTTGCTATCTCTTTCGCTCTCTTTCAAAGAGTGCTTTCACCACTCAATGTACCCTTCTCTTTGCAACCTATGGTTCTTCTCCAACAAGCTCTCCCGTTTCTTAACCTACGTCATTCTCGGGCGTGTCCCGAGAATCTCAAGCGACTGATAGATCTCGCCTGTCACCATTCGATCTATCCCAAACCTTTCCATCACGAATCGATTCATCCCGATTCTTTTTGTCACCACTCCTCTCTTCACCGTGCCTTTCACGCACGCTGAGGGGTTCCTCCCCCTTTCATTAGGCAAAGAGAGAGCATTCGCTCAAAAAAGAGCGTTAAAAAGAACACTTAAGAGTTTGCTAGACTCTATTGTTTTAAAAGGACGGAAGGAGAGGAATTATTGAAGAAGATTGAAGGCTTTTTAAAGGCCTTCAAGGAAGGAAAATATCATCTCTGACCATCTATTATTAGACTATCACACCTTGATACAAATTTCAAGAAAATTCAGTGCGATTATCAAATAATGGGAAGAACTCTTTCCCCTTTAAGCCCTTGTCTTTAAAGAAATTTTCCCTTGAAACTCAATAAGAATCTTCTTTAGAAAGATGCCGTATTCTTGAGTTCTTTACTTACCTGAAGGTGCCTTAGTCACTATTAATTCAAGCTCAGGCCTTTTTATTTCTAAAAGTCTTTTCAATTTATTTTCGTGAGATTTATGATCTATACCTGTTTCTATTAAAATAAATGTCCTCAAAACCTTATTCAATTTTAGACTTTCTTCTAACTCAGAAAAAGCACTTTTCTCTTCAGGTTTACCGGACATAAATATTTTATTCCCTGAAAGATCAAGACTCGTAAGCGAGTTGTTTTCTAACAAAGCTTCAGAGAAAGCCCTAAATACTTCTAGATAAGCCCAATTATAACTTCCATTAAATACTTGAATATCTTGGTGGTTGGCTAATTCTAAACTAATATATAATAAACCTTCATGTCCGATCTCATTGCGACTTAAGTCAAGAGATTTCAGTTTTGTATTACGAAGAAATTTCCCCCACAGCATAGGCCTTTTTCTTACAGCATCATCAAATACCATGCCACTTAATGTAAAATCAGTTATCATCCCTTTTTGTAATGCTTGGATGAGCGATAAGATTGCTTCTACTTCTATGTTGAAATTAGAATAATTTTTGATGCTTATTTTCGTCAGATGAGTAAACGCGCAAAGCATTTCCCCTAAGTATTCAAGATCATAAGAAAAAATTCTCTGCCTGCCGTTGTTAGGAAATAATTCTATACTTTCTTTTTCTGAACAAAGGTTTGTGACGATTGTGGGTGAAATTAATTCAGGGCCAAATCCTCTATCAGGTCGCCAATAAACTTGATAAATTGGAAATCTATAAAGGCTATCAAGCTCGTCTTGGAGTTTTCTCTCAATCATTAAAGAAAATGGTTCAGATAGTTTTTCAAAAACGGCTTCGACATCTGTCTTAGATTGGAATTTTAGAGTTGGGATTTTGGTAGTTCCATATTTATCAGGTAAATATTTTTTATACGAAGGAACTCGAGCAGAAATTGGGGTATAAACATATTGTGGCGGGATCCATCCCAAAAAAGAGACTTCATATTCAGCAAGAATATTGTTTGTTGGGTTAGCTGAAATATTTAAATCTCTAAATTGTTGAGCTTCCAAAAGCGACGTTGGATTAAGATTAAAGAGATTGTGGGGGTCTATGTGGATAGGATACACGACGCCAAGATAAGGATGACGGGGACGCTTATCTTCATCATAATTAGCTCGTAGTGGTGTACCATCAAAGCTTTTAAGTCCTAACGCATATTGTAAAGCATGCCTTTCTGTCATAGAGCATGAAACAAAAGGGTTTCGTTGAAATGCTTTTTTTTGGAGATCAGTTTCAAGACCAATAATTTCCGTAAATAACCTACTATAAACGTTAAACTCATCTGGTGTGTCAGGGGTTCTTTCAAGAGCACACCTCAGGTATCGGTGAAACTTTACATGATCATTGCTATAAATTTCATGAAATTTATAGTATTTTTCTGTGTGTTCTTTTTTAAATTTATTGAGCACCTTAGCTATAAGCTGCGCATTGCGTGCTAAGAGTTCTTGATCAATATTTTGATCTAAAAAACTTCCCCCGACCAACGCATAAACCGCCGAACAAAAAAGTGGAGCACCTGCTTTTGCATTTTCACGAAAACTTTTTCGGCTTTCTGCCGTCGGAAAAAGTTCTTTAAGAAAATGAACACCTCTATAAAAAGTCACGACAAAAGGAGGATATTCAGAATAACTCGTTGATTCATAAATATGTTTCAAATCCTCACAAAATGTTTTGGGAAGCTCTCTCTTTTTGGTAGCTTCTGGCGCCTTATATTCATAATTTTCTTCATCCTCAGAATCTTCATCCCTCTCAACAGATTGAGGGGCTTTGTAGGGGCTTGAGGAACTGCTCGCTTCTTGGGATTTATCTTTTATAGAGCCTGTGGAGGCTGGAGCTTTTGGCGCGAGATTAGAGGGCTTAGGTTTTACATCTGTTTGAGGTCGTGACGGCAGTATAATGTTATGGGGTTGAGAAGAAGTTGTCGCAATCGTTCTTGAGGAATTACTCGCCTTTTGAGAGTTATCCTTTACCGAACCTGTTGAAGCTGGAGCCCTACTCATCTTAACAACAAATTCATGGATGCTAGCCTTCACTTCTGCTTGAGAACGCCCTGGTGCTTTAGCTCGTGGTGGAGTAACTGCAGAAGAACTTGAGGCAATTGTTGCAGCACTCAGCGTTGTCTTGATTTCATCAATATCTTTTTCAATACCCTGACTAGAAAATCCATTAAAAGAAATAAAACTTGTACAAAAACAGAACGCTAAACATTTGATGTAATTCATAGAATCCCCCCTCTAGAATATTTGAATGCTAGCATTCTATGCTGTCTTCTAAAAGTGAATTATAGTTAAAAAAACACCCTCTCATTTGTAATTTTAGCTTATATAATTTAGCATTTGCCGTTGAAGGCTTCGCCTCAAGCAACTTGACTATCTTTTATTAAGGCCTTTAATTCATAGAGCAATTCCAATCCTTGGCGAGGCGTCATCTCATCCAACGATAAAGACTTCAACCTATTTTCAAGGGGTGATTGAGGCGGAAGAGGCACAATCGACGGAACCGTAAACAAAGGAAGTTCAGAAATCTTCGCCTTTCCTTGTTTGATCTTTTTATCTTCAAGATCTTGTAAAAGGATTTCTGCACGCTTCAAAACAGAAGAAGGCATTCCCGCCAGCTTCGCCACATGAAGACCGTAAGAACGATCTGCGGCACCTTCAATAATCTCATGCAAGAAAATAACATCTCCCTGCCATTCTTTGACCCGCATCGTGTAGCATTTTAAATTTTTGAGCTTTTCTTCAAGTTCCGTGAGTTCATGGTAATGGGTTGCAAAAAGAGCCCGACTTTGATTCACCTCATGAAGATGCTCTAAAGTTGACCACGCAATTGAAAGCCCATCATAGGTGGACGTTCCTCGCCCTACTTCATCGAGAATAACCAATGAATGCTTTGTCGCTTGATTCAAAATGGCCGCGGTCTCGACCATCTCCACCATGAACGTTGAATGTCCCCGCGCCAAATCATCAGAGGCCCCAACGCGCGAAAAAAGGCGATCCACAATCCCAATATGAGCCTTCGTCGCAGGCACAAAAGATCCTATTTGAGCCAGCAGCACAATCAGGGCATTTTGCCTCAAAAATGTACTTTTTCCGGCCATATTGGGCCCAGTCATCAACCATATGTTCGAGGATTCAGTCATGACACAATTATTGGTGACAAACTTACTGGCATTCGCTTGTTTAAGAGACGCTTCCACCACCGGATGGCGCCCCTCTATGATTTCAAACGCCATTGACGCATCGATCTCAGGGCAACAATAATTTTCAGCCACCGCAAGGTGAGCTAAGGATGTTGAGACATCTAAATTCGCAATTGCTTGGGCTGCTTCTTGAATTTCAGAGGCTCTCCCAAGAACTTCCGCCACAAGGTCCTCAAATAATTTTAGCTCAAGAGCTAGCGTATGTTCAGATGCCGACGTGAGTTTTTGTTCAAATTCCGTCAATTCAACCGTTGTAAAACGCATGGCATTTACCATGGTTTGACGATGAATAAAGGTGGGACTCATTTTTGTGGCTTGGGCCGCTGTCACCTCAACATGATAACCAATAATATTGTTATGTTTGATTTTTAAAGACGGAATGCCGAGCTCTTGCGCATACTTTGCTTGTAAATTAACGATTAACTTTCTACCTTCTTCTTTTAGAAGACGCGCCTCATCAAGCGCTTCATGATAGCCTTTTTGGATAAAGCCACCATCTCTGGCAAAGTAAGGAAGATCTTCGGCTAAAGCCCTCGTCAATCGATCGATAAGAAGAGAGTGTTCCCCTAAGGTGCGCTGAATTTTGATAAATCCCTGCGGGGCATCCTGAAAAGTTTTTAGATGCGATTGAAGAGTAGATGCAATTTTTACCCCTTCCCGCAATGCTGCTAAATCCCTGGGGCCGCCGCGCCCTAAACTAAGCCGGGATAAAGAACGCTCAAAATCAGGCGTGGTTTTTAAAATCTCTCTAAGACCTGTTCTGACAGGCGCATTTTCCTTAAAAAAATTAACCATTTCAAGACGCGTTGTAAGACGTGCTATATTTGTTAAAGGATGGGACAGATGAAGCGCTAAAAGTCTACCTCCTTGCGCTGTCAATGTTTTATCAATCACACTCAGAAGGCTTCCTTTATAGTCCCCTTGTTGTGTCATGGTCAGCTCAAGGTTACGCCGCGTGGCCGAATCAATTTCCATAAATTCAGTGGCTTTAAGGCGCCGTAAAGGCCATAATTTTGGCATTCCTCCCTTTTGGGTTAAGGAAACATACTCCAACAAAGCTCCTGCCGCTGTGATCTCATGCGACAGAAATGCCCCAAATCCCTCCAACGTTTTAACACCAAAGGTTTCGTGAAGTCGTTTTTGCGCGTTCTGAGGATCAAAACGGCTATGCACTTGAGGATACAAAATATCTTTCCAGATTGAAAAAGTTTCATAAAGCTCTTTCTGATGGCAGAGCTTTTCCGAAACAATTAACTCTGAAGGTGAAATTCTTGAAAGAACTTCAAGTAATTTTTCACCCGAACAACTCTCAACGAAAAAAGCCCCTGTTGAAATATCCATAAAGCTCAACGCAAATTTATGGCTTTTTTGAGTTTGATCTTCAATCAACACACACAGAAAATTATGACGACGAGCTTCCAATAAATTATCTTCTGTCAGGGTCCCAGGCGTCACAAGACGAATAACATCCCGTGCCACAACGGCTTTAGGACCTCTCTTTTTAGCCTCTTCAGGGCTTTCGACTTGATCACAAATAGCCACTCGAA
Organism: Candidatus Paracaedimonas acanthamoebae; assembly: GCA_017307065.1. Lineage (NCBI taxonomy): Bacteria > Pseudomonadati > Pseudomonadota > Alphaproteobacteria > Holosporales > Caedimonadaceae > Candidatus Paracaedimonas > Candidatus Paracaedimonas acanthamoebae. The sequence continues at coordinate 59,155 of JAFKGL010000017.1, read as the reverse complement.
ACCCTTGCCTGACTAATCGTGCAAGATAGGCCTCAACAGCATGAGCCGGCACACCACACATGGGAATATCTTCGCCTTCATTCTTCCCTCGTTTTGTCAAAGCAATATCTAAAGCCTGTGCAGCTTTAATCGCATCTTCAAAAAAAAGCTCATAAAAATCGCCCATCCGATAGAATAATAAATCATTCGGATGATCGGCTTTAATTCGATGGTATTGCGCCATCATGGGCGTCATTGATTTATCCTCTCCTTAGTCACTAGATACATCTAACGTATTAAATATATCTTTGCAAACTTGCGTCCATTTCATAAAAGAAATAATAGTATTTTAATTTTTTTAAATCGTCTATTCTTTCAAGATGATGAAGAAATTTTTAGAGATCAATCCTCTTATTATTGGCGCCGGCCCCGTGGGCGCAACGCTCGCTCTCGCGCTTGCGCAAGCGGGTGTTAAAAGCACGATTATTGATACCTGCGATCCCGATCAAGTTCTCAAAAAAGATTTTGATGGGCGCACTTTTGCCATTTCTCATGGCTCTCATCTCATTTTCAAAGCCCTAGGGTTATGGGAAGAACTTTCAGCGTTTGTGGAACCCATTAAAAAAATTCATATCTCTCAAGCAAATCACCTTGGATATGTCCATTATGATGAAAAAGATTCAGGTGGATTGGCCATGGGATATCTTATTGAAAATCGTCATCTCCGCCGGATTCTCTTTAGGGCCATTTTTAATCATCCTCTTATAAAATGTTGTATTCCTCATGAACTTAAAGAGTTAAATCGACACCCTTTTTTCCTGGAAGCCACTCTTGCGCCAGAAGAAAAATTAAAAACGCCTCTAGTTGTTGCGGCTGATGGGCGAAATTCTCTCACCCGTCAACAAGCTGGTCTTAAATCGCACAGCTGGTCTTATCATCAACTTGCTCTTGTCGGCATGCTGAAGACTGAATTTCCCCATGAAAATATTGCTTTTGAACATTTTCTTCCCTCAGGTCCCTTAGCCTTACTTCCTATGCAAGACAATCTTTGCTCATTTGTATGGAGTGTTGATAAACAATATGGAGAACGCCTCCTCACCCTTTCAGAACAAGAATTTTCTACTCAATTACAAGCCTCTTTTGGAGATTACCTTGGGAATTTTGAATTAGTAAGCCAACGATGGACTTATCCTTTAGGAGCTACTGTCGTTCCTCAATTGGTTGCCGAAAGACTTGCCCTCATAGGCGATGCCGCTCATGTTATTCATCCCGTGGCTGGGCAAGGGTTAAATCTTGGCTTTCGCGATGCCGTGACATTGGCAGAAGTCATTGTTGATGCAGCGCGTCTCGGAATAGATATCGGAAGTGCTCAAATCTTAGAAAGATATCAAAGATGGCGCCGTTTCGATATTCTCACCTTAACCGGTGTTACTGATCTTTTAATCCGATCTTTCTCGAACGAATCGAAACTGCTGGGGAATTTGAGAATGGCAGGATTACGTCTTACAAATCGCATTCCCCTCTTAAAACGAGTGATGACCCACCATGCAATGGGCCTTTTAGGCGAAAAACCACGCCTCTTACAAGGCTTACCTCTCTAATTTTGAGGATTGATTTCTTGAGACATCATAATTTGAAGAATAGCATTCCGGGCTAAAACATCCGCCCGTTCATTTTCAGGATGTCCCGCATGCCCTTTCACCCAATGCCATTCAATTTCATAGTCAGCGGCTAAGACATCAAGCTTTTGCCAAAGATCGATATTTTTAACGTCCTCTTTTCCAGCTGTTTTCCAACCATTGCTTTTCCATTTAGAAAGCCAAAGCTTCATTCCATTCTGAAGATATTGACTATCTGTATAAAGTTTAACAAAAACTGGCTTTTCTAGAGCTTCAAGGCCTTTAATGGCCGCAATCAATTCCATCCGATTATTGGTTGTATTGATCTCACCTCCGGCGAATTCTTTCTCTTCTCCACTTTCTGCACGCAAAATGACTCCCCATCCTCCAGGGCCGGGATTCCCACTGCAAGCACCATCTGTAAAAATTTCAACAATGCTCTTTTGAACGGATGTTTGTTCCATATTTACCATCTTGTGTTAAAAGTTATGCTTCAGTAAGCTATGATCATTCCTAAAGTGGCGTAAAATGATGAGAATTTCCCCTATGATACAAACAAACCTCCCTAAAATAGAGGTCGAAAGAAGAAAATCCTCCTCTCGGTGTACTTGGGGTTCAACTTCAAATCAACCCCTTTATGATAATATAAACAACTAAATTTGAGTATAGACGATCATGCAATATTTTTGGCCAATTTTATTAATTCTTCTCTTTCCATTAGGCGGCTGCCAGAATTCTCAACCGTTAGAGAATCATTCTTGTTTTGCGCCCACCACCAATATCATCCATCAACTTTCACGTCAGAGTTTTTTCGATCCGACGTCAGCTCATGAAGTAGCCCGCCTCGAGATTGAATCTCTTAAAGAAGTTGCTGAGAAAGATAAAGAAGAAGCACTTCTAAGTTTTCAAATCGTTTTTGGGGCCTTAAGAAATACAACGATCTCAAAACTTAATGGAAATTATTTCATTGCCATCACGGACCAAGAAGGCATCCCTCTTTTTAAGAAAATCTTTCCTCTTGAAATCCTCTTCGAAGGCAAGAAGAAATATCAGCGAAAAGTAAAAGAAGTCACAATCCCTGTTTCCCTCAACATCATTGATCACTGTGAAAAATATCAAATCTTTATTGGATTTGACTTAAAAACTGATGACCTTGAGCACAGCTTGCGACGTTTAGAACAGAAAACTTCTTAAGCCGCCGCTGTTTCTTTATGGGGGATACCCTGCGTCGTTGAATGCTCAAAATGCCATACTTCTCCAGGATGAACTAAAGTTCTTGCCGTATGCGCAGCTTGAGCAGCCTCGGAAAATCCCGTTAAAATGAGCTTGAGTTTATGAGGATACGTTGCAATATCACCAATGGCGAGAATCCCAGGACGATTCGTTAAACAGGTCCCTGGCTCAACCTGAATGTGATGCTTTTCAAGATTTAGCCCCCAATCATTGATCGGACCTAGATTCATTGAAAGACCAAAAAATGGTAGCAAATAGTCTGTTTCAAGACGCCGCGTTTCACCTTCAAGTGTTTTTACAAGCACCGCATCAAGTTGACCATTATGCCCTTGCAATCCATCAAGCTGGTAAGGAACAACAAGTTCTATCTTTCCTTGCGCCACAAGTTGATGCAATTGTACTTCAGATTCAGGGGCAGCGCGGAATTTTGGACGCCTGTGAACAACCATGACTTTTTTTGCAATTTCTGAAAGGGATAAAGCCCAATCCACAGCAGAATCTCCCCCGCCGGCGATCACAACGCGCTGATCTGCAAATTGTTCACGTTTTTGAATATAATAGAGAACACTTTTTCCTTCATAGGCTTCAATACCTTCCAAAGGAGGGCGATTAGGACCAAAAGCACCAACACCTGCAGCAATAATAACGACCTTTGTATTAATTTGAGTTCCCGTGGAAGTTTGCACAAACCACCGATTATCCTCAAGCGGCTGGAGAATTTCCACCTGCTGATTCACATGGTAAACAGGATTAAAAGGCTGGGCTTGCGTCTCTAAATTCTTAATAAGCTCACTTGCTTCAATCCGTGGAAATCCTGGGATATCATAAATTGGCTTCTCAGGATAAAGAGCCGCACATTGCCCTCCGACCATTTCAAGGGCATCGACCACATGGCATTTAAGACGCATCATTCCACATTCAAAAATGGCAAATAAACCAACGGGTCCGGCCCCAATAATAACAACATCTGTTTTTATCGCTGTATTCATGAAATTAAGCTCTTTATTTAACGTTTTGCTTTTTGAGAAGATTCAATAAAGGGGAGAAGAATTAAAGCAATCCCAGCAGCACCTGCACTTAACCAAAAGGCAAGAGAAGGACTTTTATGCGTGAAAACCCATCCTGTAATCGTATTTGAAAGAAAAATGGTGAGTCCCACAATCAAATAATAAATTCCAAATCCTGTTCCCCGAATTTCCGTAAAAGTTGTATCCGCAACTTTTGTCAAAAGTAAACTCTGGGTCATTCCCATCTGTAATCCCCATAAGCTGGCGCCAATCAAAACAAAAGTTGGTCCGTCAGCCAAGGCAAAGAAAGCATTAGAAATAATTGTAATGAAAAAGCCAATTCCAATTAAGATGCGCCGATCAAAACGATCTGAAAGTCGCCCCATAGGATAGGCTGACGCAAATGCAAAAAGATTTTGCAAAACCATAAGAGCCGGCACTTGACTTGGCGAAAGTCCTTGGTTTGTCCCTTGTAAAATCATATAGGCACCACTGTAGTTTGAGAGCATAAAAATACCCGCAACAAAGACAACACGCCAATATTGCTTATTGAGGTGACGTGTATGTTTAAGATGAGCCCAAAAAGAAATTTTTGCATGATGACGGTCCGCGATAGGAGAATCTTGCACAAATAATATAAGGGCTAAGACTGCAAGAACAGGAGGAATAGCCGCAGCCCAAAAGATGATCTCATAATTCTCATTCGTATGATGCATCAAAAACATGACCACACCCGCCCCCGCAAAAGAACCAATCATGGATAATGTCTGACGCAACCCAAAACAAGTACCTTTCAAACTTTTAGGCGCCAAGTCTCCTACTAAAGCCTCTCGCGGCGTTGCTTGCAATCCATTGCTAATACGATCAATTAAGCGGGCTCCTGCAATCCATCCAAGGGAAGGAGCAAGTGCAAAAATAGGACGAGATAATGCCGAGAGAGCATACGCAAAAACGAGAATTGGCTTACGTCGATAAAGAAAATCGCTCAGTACCCCTGCGAAAATTCTTGTAAACCAAGAAGTTGCTTCCACAAACCCTTCTAAAATCCCCAGATCAAAAGTGGATACCCCCAAAACTGTCGTAAGATAAATGGGAGAGAGACTAAAGATAATCACAGAAGATAAATTAACCAATAAAGTGACGATTCCTATTCCCCAAATACTTTTAGGAAGAGAAAAAACTGAATATTTTTCAATAGATTGTTCCATGAAACCCACGTATTAAATAAGATAATTAAGAATTGTTGATGATCATTTAAATTTAAGAAACCAAGCTTACATTTGTTGAGGATACTACCAAAGCCCTTGCGACTCGGCTAGGAAAAAATATACTCGAAAGAAGGTTTTTTCTAAGCTACGCTGCATCTAATTGAAATTTAACAAAAGGAAATACTCTATGTCTCTCCCAAACCTTGATAAAATTGACCTCAAAAACAAAAAAGTTATTCTACGAGCAGATCTTAACGTTCCGACTAAAGAGGGAGAGATTCTTGATAATTCTAGAATCTTAAGTCTTTTGCCAACCATTGACTATCTTATTCAAAAGGGAGCAAGCATTGTTCTTATCTCACATTTTGGTCGCCCCAAAGGAAAAGTGGCCGCTGAGTTGTCACTTAAACAGATTTTACCTACCTTAGAAAAATGTTGGAAGAAATCTATTTTTTTTGCTGAAGACTGTATTGGTCCTCACGCACAACAAGCGACTCAAAATCTCAAGAGTGGCGAGATTGTTTTGTTAGAAAATCTCCGTTTCCACCCTGAGGAAGAAGAAAATGATCTTCATTTCGCTCAAGAACTTGCGAAATTAGGAGATCTTTATGTCAATGATGGCTTTGCCGTATCGCACAGAGCTCATGCCTCAGTGCATGCTATTACGCAGTATTTGCCTTCTTTCCCAGGACTTCTTATGACAAAAGAAATTAACGCTCTGTCTCAAGCTTTACAAGCGCCACAAAGACCTCTCGCCGCCATTGTTGCTGGCTCTAAGGTATCAACAAAATTAGACCTTCTAAAAAATCTTTTAAGCAAAGTTGATATACTGATGCTCAGTGGAGGAATTGCAAACACATTTTTAAAAGCACGCCATATTGAAATTGGAACCTCTCTTTATGAACCTTCCATGCTTGAAACAACGCGAGAGATTGAAAAATTAGCCCACGAAAAACAAGTTGAAATCGTCCTCCCTGTCGATGCAACAGGCACTTTCGAAACCGACAAAATTATGACTCTTAATCTTTCTCACATTCCTCAAGAATTTAAAATTTTAGATATTGGCCCAGAAACCATTTCTCTTTTTAAGTCTAAGCTCAATCAAGTTCGTACTTTAGTCTGGAACGGCCCTCTTGGGGTGTTTGAAATACCCCCCTTTGACCAAGGAACCACTGCACTTGCTCAAGCCGTGGCAGAATTAAGTCGCCATCAAAAGCTCTTCAGTATTGCAGGGGGGGGCGAAACTTTAGCAGCTCTCGCTCAGGCCAAATCCACGCATGATTTTAGCTATTTATCAACAGCAGGAGGTGCTTTTCTTGAATGGCTTGAAGGAAAAGACCTGCCTGGAATCAAAGCGTTGATAGAAAGCAATCCAAAGGCTTGTTAATAAAACAATGGCGATGGCTTGATGTGACGCAGCTAAGAAAAGAGGAACGTGCAATAAAAGTGTGGAAATTCCCAAAATTGCCTGCAGGGTTGCAATTGCAAAGACAACACTATAAAAGCCTCGCCTTTGTAGGGCAAGATAACCTAAAAATATGAAAGTTATCATCGCTAAAAGACGATGAATAAATTGGATACTGACAGGGTTATGAATAAGATCTTTCCACCAAGGCGTTTCAAAAAATAACTCCTCAGGAATCCACGTCTCACCCATCAAAGGGAATGTGTTATAAATAAGCCCTGCCTTATGGCCAGCGACAAGCCCCCCAAATAGAATCGTTAACAAAACAAAACTTACCGCTGTGATTTCTCTATAATTCCAGGTTCCTTTTCGCGCGTACCATAGCTTCAATCCTAAATTCAAAGCCCAGCCATACGTCAGAATAGCTAACATCAAATGCATAGAAAGACGATAAGGACTTACATAAGGATCTTCAACGAGTCCACTCTTAACCATATACCATCCAACCACACCTTGAATGCCCCCCAGCACCCATAAAGCCAAAAGAGACGCCACATAAGATCTTAAACTTTTTTTCCTTAGGGCATAAAAAATCAAGAAAAGAAAATAAAGACCTATTAAGCGTCCCCACAATCTATGGATATATTCAAGCCAGAAAATCTGCTTAAATTCTATTAATCCCATTCCGAAATTAATTTTTTGATACTCAGGTGAAGCTTGGTATTGAGAGAACAGCGCCATCCAATCATGCTGCGTTAACGGAGGGAATATTCCTTGAAAGAGTTGCCATTCAACGATTGAAAGGCCCGAGCCTGACAAACGTGTCACCCCTCCCAAGAGAACCATCACAAAAATAAGAGCACTTCCAATAAATAATAAAAGTGCAAAAAGACGATTATTTTCAAGCAGTTTCATGAAATTAAGAGACCATGGAGAAAAATTCTTTCTCCTTTAAATTAACCCCTGATACCAGAGAATCAGAAACTAAGCAGCCTGCAAGATCTCTTCAACCCGTGCAATCGCTTGATTTTCATCAATGGCTTCAATAGCGGCGATTTCAGAAGCCAAACGTTGGAGAGCTGATTGATAAATTTGACGTTCACTATAAGATTGGTCTGGCTGATCTACACTTCGATAAAGTTCACGAATAACTTCTGCAATCGAAGTTAATTCTCCTGAAGAAATTTTCATTTCATATTCCTGGGCGCGACGCGACCAAATGGCCTTCTTAGATTTTATTTTCTTTTTTAATGTTCCAAGGGCTTTTTCGACTTCATTTTCTGTACTTAAGGCACGTAATCCGGCATCGTGTGCTTTCTTCATTGGCAACCGCAGAGTCATCCGGTTTTTTGAAAAAGAGATTACAAAAACTTGAAGTTCATGACCTGCAACTTCCTGTGTTTCAATTGACATTACTTTTCCAACACCATGTGCTGGATATACGACAAGATCACCACTCGAAAAAGCACGGTTTTGAATCATTTTAAATCCCCAAGATTGATTAGGTAATGCGCCCACAATATATCCAAAACCACCCTCTTTGTCAAACAAAGAATCAGAAAGACGATTTATACAATAAAAACTACAATATTTTGTTAAATATGGCTATTTAAAAATATAATATTTGTTTGAAAATAGATTTTTGATAAAAAATACTATACTTTAAGTAGAGGTAATTTTATTTATTTATTATTTAACATCCCTAATTTTAAGAGATGTATATTTACCTTCATCATATCGATATAAGTAGAAGCAGGTTGCTTTTTCTCAGAAAGGGCATCTGAATACAACATTCCACCAATAGAGGCCCCTGTTTCTTCTGCAATATGTCGGATTAAACGCTCATTCGTAATATTTTCAATAAAAACCACCTTAATTCCGTGTTTTTTTATTTCTTTAATAAGATTAACAACTTCTTGAGCAGAAGGCTCACTTTCCGTACTGAGCCCTTGGGGCGCTAAAAATTTTATGTGATAGGCTTCACTGAAATAACCAAAAGCATCATGAGCCGTAATCACAATTCTTTGCTGAAGAGGTATACTTTCAAGCTCTTTATAAATCCATGCTTCCAAATCTGTGAGCTGTTGACGGTAATGAGCCGCATTTCTTCGAATAAGGTCTGCGGATTGCGGGATTAACTCTAAAAGAGCCTTCTCAATATTATCGATATAAATCATCACATTTTGAACATCATTCCAGGCATGTGGATCTGGAGAAGATTCAACTCCCTGCATAAAAGCACGAGGTTTAATATTTTGAGATACCATAACAATTTTGGCTTTTGTCTTTGTTGACTCCACAAGGCGAGGCATCCATCCTTCAAATCCTAGGCCATTCATCAGGATTAAGTCAGCTTCTGAAATCAGTTGAGCGCTTTCAGGGGTGGGCTCAAAAACATGCGCATCACTATTAGGACCAACCAGAGAGGTAACTGTGACGGCTTCTCCTCCGACATTTTCAACAAGATCCTTGAGAATACTAAAGCTTACGACAATCTTTGGGATTGAGTGAGCCCACCCCAAAGAACTTTGAACTAACAAGATGAGAAATACAAAACTCCATTTCTTCATGTGCGTCGACACCTTAAGCTACCATAAGGACCAAAAACAACGGTCACGAGATATAAAACCCCTGACGTTAAAATAATTGCTGGTCCAGAAGGCCATCCATAATGATAAGAAAACACCAGCCCCAAAAAACCAGATACAATGGCTACAAGAATCGCAACAAGATAAAGAGACCATATTTCTCTTGCCCAAAAGCGCGCTGTAATAGCTGGAAGCATCATCATCCCCAAGGCCATTAAAGTTCCTAAGGCCTGAAAAGCTGAAACCATATTTAAAACCACAAGCCCCATAAAAATAAGATGATATAAGCTTCCACGCCCCCCTATTGATCTCATAAAAATAGGATCAAAACACTCAAGTACCAAAGGTCGAAAAATTAATGCCATCACAAATAAACTGATCGTTGTAATCCCCGCAATCAAAAGAAGAGAGGCCTTATCAACAGCTAAAATAGATCCAAAAAGGATATGCATGAGGTCAATATTTTTTCCCTTAGTTGAGACGAGAATAGCACCTAGCGCTAAAGCAATTAAATAAAACCCCACAAAACTAGCATCTTCTTTCAGAACAGTTTTCCGAGAAATAAAACTTGCGAGAAGAGCAACTATAAGCCCAGAAAACATCCCTCCAATTCCCATGGCTGGGAGAGAAAGCCCCATAAATAAATAGCCTAGAGCAACTCCGGGTAAAACAGAATGAGAAAGGGCATCTCCCATCAAGCTCATTCGCCTTAAAACGAGAAGAACGCCTACAGGGGCGCACCCCATTGAAAGGGCAATACACGCAATCAATGCACGCCTTAAAAAGGGATATGTTCCAAAAGGTTCTATAAAAAACTCATACATCGTCTTTAAAAAACTGCATTGTTTTATCATTTTCTAAATTTGAAACTTCCCACTCGCCCGAACTTCTCTTCGCTTGACGCAAGTTCTCAAGAGTAAGAACCTGTTTTGTAGCACCATAAGCAATAACACTCCGCGCCAATAAAAGCGATTGGGGAAAATAACTTTGCACAATCTCTAAATCATGAGAGACAATAATGACAGTCCGCCCCTCTGTTGTCCAACCTTGAACAATCTTAATAAGGTCTTCCATTGTGTATCTATCCACAGCTGCAAATGGCTCATCAAGAAGAATAATCTTTGCATCCTGTAGCATAGTCCGAGCAAAAAGGATGCGCTGGAACTGCCCTCCCGAAAGCATGTGTAAAGATCGATGAGCAATGTCTTTTAGACCGACTTTTTCTAGCGCTTTTTGAATGGTTGCATCTGTTTTTTGATCTATTTCTTGGAAAAAACCTTTGGCTTGAGATAAACCAAGTGCAACAACATCATACACCGTTAGAGGAAATGTGCGATCGACCTCAGTTTGTTGCGCAAGGTAAGCGATATCAGTAAGTTTTGGATAAAAACGCTGAATTTCACCCTTTTGCAAGGGAACGAGGCCCAAAATAGCCTTCAAGAGAGTACTTTTTCCCCCTCCATTAGGTCCCAATACTGCCGTTAAAGATCCCTCAAAAAAGTCGATCGAAATATTATCCAGGGCAAGATGATTTTTATAAGAAACAGAAACATTTTTAAAACTTAGAACAGACTTTAGATCTTTCGTCATAAAGCCCACCATACGCCTATCCACAGAAGAATCACAGCAAAGAAAACTATTTTTATTCTTTTCTGGGCACTCCAAAGGAGAGGAGAGAACATAAGCCACCTTTTTTCATATTAATTTCTATTTTTCTACTATGTGAATTCGAAATCATATTGTCAATGTTAGTTCTCTTACTTTTTCGAACTTTCTCCTTGAGATTTAAACAACTTTCATCAAGTATAAGAAGATTAATGAGGGGAAAAAAGGTGCATAGCATTGTTCAATTTGAGAGAGTAAGCTTAAAATATGATCAAGGCCCCTCTGTTCTTGAAGATGTTTCTTTCAAACTTTCTCCGGGAACTTTTCATTACCTAACAGGCGCAAGCGGTGCCGGAAAATCCTCACTTCTGAAACTTATTTATAAGGGATTCAAGGAGTATCGCGGAACTATTCAAGTTTTCGGAAATGACTTAAGGTACATGAAAAATCAAGCCGTCTCCCTTTACAGACAGAAAATTGGCATTATTTTCCAAGATTTTCTCCTGCTTGAACACTTAACCACTCTAGATAATATTGCTCTTCCGTTGAGACTCCGAGGAGACGGATGGCTTCATAGTCAGAAGAAAGCACGCCAAATGATGGAATGGATTGGGTTGGGTGGCTTTGAAGAAGCAATGCCTTCAACCCTCTCTGGAGGACAAAAACAACGTGCGGTTATCGCCCGTTCCGTTATGAATAAACCTAAGCTCCTGCTGGCGGATGAGCCTACAGGTAATCTTGATGATGAAAATGCGGCCAAGCTTCTTTATTTGTTTGAAGAGCTTAATCGCGGAGGTATTACAATTATTATGGCCACTCATAATAAAGACCTCACAACAGAATTTCCGCATCCAATTATTCGGTTAGCTGAAGGCCAGATTTCAATTCATCCCTCTTTCAGATGTGAAAGCAGTGTTAATAATGTTTAAGAGAACCCGCCCTACTATTCATTCCGAAATTCCTTTCGACCGCCTCAAAGGATCCAAAATGGTTTTTGGCACTTTGGGGTTGATGGTCTTTTTAATTACTCTTTGCTTAAGTGGCACTATTCTTCTTGAACGCTTCCTCAAAACCTGGCGCCATGAAACAATACAGGGTTTTACAGCAACCCTTCCTTCAACTTCAGATCCTCAAGAGCAATTTCTTCAACAAATGGAATTTATGAAATTTCTTAAAAAAATTCCGGGCGTGCTTCATATAGAAATTATTACTCGAGAGAAGCGCACCTCTATTTTTGACCAATGGACATATTCCACCTCAAAACCTCCTTCTTCTCAAGCTATTGAAGCCACATTCTGTAACCGTGTAAAAATTAGTTTTTCCCAAATTTTTTCGACACTTGAAACTAATTTCCCAACTATTCATCTTGAAGTAGGTCGAAAATCTAAAGAAACCTTTTTAAAGATCGCTCAAGCGGCTCAATTTTCCATCATGATTCTTGCTGGCCTTATTGGAATTGCAGCAATATTCACAATTGCTTTTACAACTCATGCGGGACTTATTATTCATGATCAAGTTATTGAAATTTTACGCTTAATTGGCGCTGAAGACCGCTTTATTGCAAAGCAATTTCAACGATATGCTTTAAATCTCGCTGTTAAAGGAGGCCTTTTAGGCTGCAGCCTGTCAGCTCTCCTCTATTTCTTACTACTCTCAACGTTTGACTTCTCTCTCCTCTCGCTATCCTCCAGAACTTTTCCTTATGTTGAAATTTGGGGAATTATTGCTTTTTCACCCATTCTCGTGGCTATTATTATTATGATTTCCACACGCATCACCGTGATGCTTTCACTTTCTCAGGAGACTTAAATGTTGGATCTAGTCATGCTTGACCGAGATGGTGTGATCAATATAGATCGCCCTACATCTGTAAGATCCTGGGAAGAATTTACCTTTCTTCCCTCCGTAGAAAATGCTATCTATAGCTTAAATCAAGCTCATATCCCTGTTGCTATCATCACTAATCAGGCCGTCGTGGGACGACATGAGTTAAGCCTTGAAGACCTTCATCACATTCACCTTCAAATGCAAAAAAAACTTAGAGAAAAAGGGGCTCATATTGATCATATCTTCTTTTGCACCGATACAACAATTGAACCTCATTATCGTCGCAAACCAGCTCCAGGCATGCTCTTAGAAGCCTTAGAACACTTTAATGCACGCCCTGCTTACTCTTATATGATTGGAGATGCTCTTCGGGATCTTGAGGCCGCCTATCATGCAGGCTGTCAACGCATTCTCGTCCGAACAGGTAAAGGCGCTAAAACCGAGGAAGAAGGAATTCCAAATTTCTTAGACCCCGTATCAATTTATGATAATTTAGCGATTGCCGTAAAAACACTCTTAGAAAAGCTAGACGCGCCCTCTACGAGAGCTTATATTACCGAGCATCAATAAAGGATATTATGTTTCATGAAACGTTGGTTTCTTATCCCGATGCTTGTAAGCTTTCTCACCTGGGGCTTAGGGTTGATGTGGTTTGCAAATAGCATCCAAGAGAACATCCCCCCTTCTGAACAGTCAACTGATGCTATTATCGTGCTGACAGGTGGCGCAGAACGAGTCTCAACAGGATTAACTCTTTTATCTCGTGGATTAGCTCAACGGCTTTTTATTTCTGGTGTTCATGCTCATGTAAAAATAAAAGAGTTGCTATCGCAAGTTCCTTTAAATGAACAAAAAAAAATTAATCCTTCCACCATTGATTTAGGGTTCGCGGCCGCGAATACCACTCAAAATGCTCAAGAAACCGCCGAGTGGGTTCACAAAAACCATATTCAAACACTTCGCTTAGTAACTGCGAATTATCATATGCGTCGAAGCCTCTTAGAATTCTCCCAATATTTACCCGCCGTTCAAATTATCCCCCACCCCATCTCACCCAGAAATTTTCATGAGAAAATGTGGTGGCAATGGCCAGGAACGTTTGATTTAATAATTCGAGAATATCATAAATTTTTAGGTGCTTTAGCCCAATATTGTTTAAGGAAACTATCTTTTAAAGGGACTGAAATATTCAGATGATAATTTTTATCCGCTCAATCATTTTTAATATCTTATTTTATGTATGGACTTTTATCGTTGTCGTAAGCGCTTTACCAGCGCTCGTCATAGGACGTCAATGGACGCATCGTATCTCTCGATATTGGGGAAATGGTGTCACCGTGTTACTTCATCTCGTTGGGATTCAAGTTGAAATCAGAGGGCGTCATTATCTTCCTTCAGAACCCGCAATTATTGCTTCGAAACATCAATCTGCCTGGGAAACAACAATGATTGAAATTTTTGTTCCCGAAGCCGTCATTATTTTAAAAAAAGAACTGATTAAGATTCCCCTGTTTGGTCGCCTTCTTTTGAACACAGGCGTCATCAGCATCGATCGCTCTAAAGGACGTAGTGTCATTCCACAAATGGTTGAAGGCGCAAAACATGCAAAAGAACAAGGTCGTTCTCTTTTTATTTTTCCCGAAGGAACACGCACAACCGCAGGCGAGCGCGGAACTTATCGGTATGGAACCTATGCCTTATACCATCAGACAGGAATGAAAGTAGTACCAGCCGCGCATAATGCAGGTTTCTTTTGGCCTCGTCGAAAATTCTTAAAAAACCCGGGCAAAATTATTTTTGAATTCCTTCCTCCTATTGAACCTGGACTTTCTGAAAAAGATTTTATGAAAAAACTCGAAGAATCTATTGAAAGCGCCTGTGAAATACTTCATCCTTTTAAAAAAGGTCCTCAGTCTTCATGAAACTCTCTCAATTTTCAAAACGACGCCCCTTGTTAGCTCCAATAAGTATTATTATCCTCTTATTACTTTTTGGAGGGTATATTTATGTCTGGTTTAAACAAGCTCGTTTTCTTGAAGAAAGAGTTCATCACGAGATTAATCTTCTCAAAACAAACCAAGAGACAACCTTTGACCATGAAGGCGTAAAAGTTACAGGATTTCCGTGGAAATTAGAAATCAAAATCCACCAACCACGCCTTACCTCAACCCATCGAGGTTCGGGGATTCTTCAAATAGATGGCTTCCTTGAAGTCGAATCTGCCGTCTGGTCTCCAAGTACGATTACTGTTAATGCGCACGGAAAAACAAAATTTATTTATACGCCTAAACCTCAACAAGCTCCTCTCATGCTTGAATTCGAAGATTTTCAAGGAAGCTTTAAAATTCATCCTCAAGGTTACACTTTGAAAAATCTTCAGCTTTATGATTTGCACTTAAAAATGCTGGAAAATAGAGTCAATATTGAAGAATTTACTCTCACAGCTCTGCCACCAGAGAAAACCATCCTTCCAACTCTTAGCAAAACCATATTAACAGCTTCTCATGAACAAACCTTACCAAAAATTAATCGTTCAAGCTCTTTTGCCCTAAAAATTTATCGAATGAGGATAAATGACCATACAACGACCAAACTTCCTTCTCTGGTGAAATCACTTGACGCAATTGTTCATCTTGAAGAAACTTTTAACCTTCTCGCCGCTAATCCTTTTAAAGAATGGACAGATAGCGGAGGCGCCTTTGAAATTGAAAAATTTTCTTTTGACTGTGGCTCTCTCAAAGGCGAAGGAAATGGAACACTTGCTTTTGATCATGATTCACAACCTCTTGCCGCGTTTTCAGCAACATTTTCTGGATTAGAAACACTTCTTGATCAACTGACTCAAGCAAAAATGATTCGCAAAAATGTATCTTTGATTGCCAGGCTTTCCTTAGGATTATTACAGGATAAATCTACCTCTCGGGATGAAGCACCTCGCCACACGATTGCATTAAGTCTTCAAAAAGGTGATCTCTCTATGGGCCCCCTAACGCTCGCGAAACTTCCAAAATTAAAATGGCCTTCCCAATAAAATTAAAAAATAACTTTACTGATTAGATCTATCTTAAAAAAGACATAAGTACATCCATTACTTATAAAAAATTTTGTTCCTTTTCAATAAGCTATTTTAACTTACTTTTTCAGCACATAAAATATAGTTGACGCTTAAGTTTTTCGATAATTCCCATGTTTTATAGAGAGGCTTAAAACGCATTCCTTGAAGAACTTGGATAACAAACCCAACCTTGCGTAAGTAGGCATCAACTTCAGAAGGTTTTAGGAATTTATCCCACTGATGTGTTCCGCGCGGAAGAAGTTTGAGAATATATTCCGCCCCCAAAATGGCCGTTAAATAAGAAGGGGCCGTTCTGTTTAAGGTGCTTAAAAATAGAAGCCCTCCTGGCTGTAAAAGAGAGGCGCATGCCTCTATAAAACTCGGGATATCAGCCACATGCTCTATGATTTCAAGGGCCATGACCGCGTGATATTTTTGGTTTTTTTGGGCAAATTCTTCAACAGAACTATTAACATAGGTGATATCAAGACCTTGCTCATCAGCACGACGACGCGCAATGGAAAGACTGGGTTCTGCCAAATCTAACCCTGTCACAGAGGCCCCCAACCTGGCCAAAGGTTCAGTTAATAAACCAGCTCCACATCCTACGTCTAATAAAGATAAAGGCTTCAAAGGCATAAGATCTGACTTATTATCCTGAGGAAAATACGTCAGCAGATGATCGCAAATAAACTTTATACGAAGAGGATTCATTTGATGTAACGGTTTCATAGGCCCCTCAGGGTTCCACCATTGATCGGCAAGTCGTGCGAAGTTCTTTATTTCTTCATGATCAACAGAAGCTGAATGTGTCATTTCTTAAGGCCTTTCAGTTTACCCTTTATTAATGCTTATTATATCTTTTTGTGGTATAGGTAGAAAATCGTATAGTAAAGAATTCTTAGAATCAATTGCATATGGCGCTTATTGTTCAAAAATTTGGGGGAACTTCAGTTGCAGGGATTCCGCAGATTCAAAATGCCGCCCGTCGTATTGCTTATGAATGTAAGCGAGGGCACAAAGTTGTCGCTGTTGTCTCTGCAATGGCTGGCATGACGGACCAACTGCTTAGCTATATTCAAGCAACAACACCTCATCCAAATCCGCAAGAAATCGATGTTGTTCTCACGTCAGGCGAGCAAATAACCTGTGGGTTATTGGCTTTAGCCTTGCAAAATTTTAACATTTCAGCACGTTCTTTTTTAGCCTGGCAACTCCCGCTAGAAACAGATGCTACCCATACAAAGGCGCGCATTAGAGAAATTTCAACTCAAGTTCTTGAAAAAACACTAGATGCCAATGTCGTCCCGATTATCGCAGGATTTCAAGGCATTAGCCCTGAAGGGCGATTAACGACTTTTGGGCGGGGCGGGTCGGATGTAACAGCCGTTGCCTTAGCCGCTGTTCTAAAAGCAGATCGCTGTGATCTTTATAAGGATGTTTCAGGGATTTATACAGCAGATCCTAAGATCGTTGCGCAAGCACGAAAACTTGATCAAATTGGTTACAAATCGATGCTCGAATTGGCTTCTCTTGGCTCAAAAGTAATTCAACATCGAGCTGTCGAACTTGCAATGACTTACAAAATTCCTCTGCGCATCTTCTCTAGCTTTGAAGAAAGTATAGGAACCCAAATTATCGACGAGGAACAAATGATTGAACGTCCTTTAATAAGTGGAATAGTCGCCAACACCCAAGAGGTGAAGGTTAGTTTAGAAATAACGCATGAACCTGCCAAAACAATGGCACGTCTTTTTGAGTGTCTTGCTCAAGCGCACATTAGCGTAGATATGATTCAGCATGCCCAACTCTCAAAAGCACACCCTTTTTCTCTTTCCTTTACGATCCATCAAACAGATTTGCAAACATGTTTACACATTTTTGAGAAAGAAGGCATTTCAGCTTACACAATCGATGAAAAAATGACGAAAGTTTCAGTTGTGGGTGTTGGTTTACGCAGTCATGGCCATTTAACAAGCCTGTTATTTCAAACACTTTCTGCAAAAAATATTGATCTTTTTGGGATCTCAACGTCAGAGATTCGAACCAGTGTTCTCATCAACCAAGATTTTACAGAACTTGCGGTTAGAACGCTTCATCACGCTTATGATTTGGAACATTCACCTCACACCCCTCATTTATACGTCATTGCATAACAGTTGGCCTCTTCAACACATATAACCGTATCATTTAAAAGGGCTTTTGTTTATTTTAATATTTTGGTTATGTGTTTTATGGTAGCCTATAAATAAAGAAAAGCTTCATCCAGGAGAAATTCAGTGCAAAAATTACCCGTTCTTCAAATTACAAAAGCTGCTTACAGTTTCATTTGGATTGAGGCAAAAAAAATCTTCCCTCTAGTTGCTCAATGTAGCATAATTATAATCTTACTTCATGCCTTTCCGTCTTTAATAAATAAAACAATATTCAATACAAACTCTCTTTTTTATTTATCGATCTCTCAATTCTTATTTTTTCTTCTTACACTCCCCTTGAACATTAAGGTAACCCGAGCCATAGTAAAACAAGAAGAAATCGGAAAAGAATTTTTTAAGACCCTCTTTAGTCTCCGCACCCTTAAAATACTCCTAACTATACTTACGCTTACAACAGGAGTTTTCTTAGCATTAGCCGCACTAGTATCACTTTTCTTTATTATTCCTTCTAAAATTTTCCCGTTTATTTCTTCTCAAGATACGACGCGTTACTTTTTAAATCCCACTATGATTTTTATTTTATTTTTTACAGTACCTTATATTTGTATTCGTACTTCCCTAGTTATTGCTAATGCTGCTTTAGATTATAAAAAACCTATCCGACATACATGGCGTTTATCGAAAGGACACGTCCTAAGAATCGCAGGGATTTTTCTACTTACATCTCTTCCTGGAACAATATGTATCTTTCTTGTTGGATTTTTATTGGGTGTTTTATTACAAAACATCCCCCTTGTTTATGGCCTGCTGACGTTGCCACACCTCTATTTAAGATTAATCTCTGATGCGGCTGATGGATTCATTTGTAAGCACCTTAATAAATAAAAAGAATTTCTAAGTTACATTCAGCCTTAAAGCTAAATATCTTCTTACATCTAATTTTTTTGAGTTGTATGTAAAAATTGCAACATTCCTGTGCAGTTTAAGCTCTTGTTATTGTCAAAATGTCACCTATATTAAGAAGAAAGAAGCTTATTTATCAAGGAACCATAATGTCTTTAAGGTTTTTAACACAACTCATTGTCGCACTCACCTTTTCATACCTTAATACAACGTATGCAAGCCCTCCGCGTGATCTTAAAGATATCCATGAAATGGGAGGTTTAACTTTTCTTAAAGTTAGAGGCTATGCACCAGATACTCTCCCGCTCTCTTTCTTTGAGGAACTCGCGGAACACGGAAAAACTGTACGTGATAATATTACCTATTCAACTACAGATCGATTTGCTATCAAAAATACTCTTCCAAAAAATCTTCTCATAAGTGACGGTATCTTTGGGGAAAGAGCAAAACTTGAAATTAAATGTTCAACAACAATACCTCGCATAGATTCAACAGATCCAAGCAAATTAATCTTAAAATATACTTATAAAGGAAGATGGGGCTCCGGAGAGCAACCCTTCTCTTTCCACGCTCATTTGAAAGATTCAGATGATGAAATATTTGTCCAACAATGGGCTAAGACTTTACAAGGTCTTGAGATCTATTATCAAGAAGATGAGACTCTGATTGCCACCTTCTCCATTGAAGAAGAGAATGGTGAAGAAGTTGATTCTCCTTCTTTCCTAGAAAAAGTTACAAAAGCCGTTAAGTTTGTTGCACCTTATGTCATTAATGATGTTACTCAAAGCCTAGCCCCATGCATTTTACCACCTGAAGTTCTTGTCGGTGTCAACACACTTTCTGCTAAATCGGGCTTTGATACGCCTCTCCATGCTTTACTCCCTCAAGATTCCTCTCAAGAAGCTGAAGTTGATCCTCTTGATCAAAAGCGAAAAGAACTCACAAAAACGTCTGAAGCAATTGGCGCAGCCCTTGCTCTTGTCCCCGGTGCCACAAAAATCAGAACAGCTGTTAATCTTGTCTATCAGTACCTAGGGTATGATAGTGCAACACATTGGTGGCATGGTGTTCCTTCCAAAATGGAAGAAGATACCCCTGAAAAAACCTCTTACCAACAAAAGATAAATCTTGCAAAAGGTGCTGCACGCCTTGCTATTGTCATCTTTGTCCCAGGGGGGAAATTTGTCGTCATCGGCAGCAAAATCTATGAGTTCATTGCTGGAAAATCTCTCACTCAAACAATTGTCGACAAAGTTACAAATGCCTCGCCACAAGAAGAGAAAAATTAAGCTTGTAAGACTTGTTTATCTGTATGCCTAAGTGTTCCTTGCTGAGCTCGATAAGAACGAGGGAAATAAGAACTTGATTGAGACGATGTCGCCGCTTGTATATCGTGACTTTGTTGAGATTCAAATAAATAGCGCTCAGCTCTTGCCATGATCTTTGCGGGTGTAAAACCTTCTCGCGGAAAGACAACCCCTCCCATCGAAACAAGAATTTCAATGCGCTGATCTTGCACAGAAATTTCTAAGTCTTGAATGGCGTAAGCGATGCGCTGATACGCCCGAATAAGGCCCCAATGATCGCAATCTTTTAAAATAATCCCAAAGCCACATCCATTCGATCTTCCAATAAAATCATCGAAACGGATGGTTCCCCGTAAGGCTTCTCCAACTTTTTGAATAACGTTTTTTGTTGCCTGCACTCCAAAATGACATGTGATATATTCTAAATGATCAATAGTAAGAGCAATATAGGCTCCCCCTTGATGATTAATAATTGCCTGATCAATAAAACAAGAGAGGGTCTCTAACATGAGTTCTTTTTCAGGTAAGCCTGTTAAAGCATCATATCCGGAATGATTTTGATCAATGTTCCCGAGAAGATTATCTTCTAAAAAGGTAAGCGTCCCTTGTAATTTGTAAGGTTGTCCATTCCTATCAAAAAATACCTCACCTTCGTCTAGAACCGGACACAATTTATAGTCAGGTAACGTCAGCATATAGGCACATTGATATTCATTCGTAATAGGCTTTAAAGTTGTGAGAGCTTGTTCACGCTTATAAAAATTATGAGGAGATAAAGAATTATGATAACTACTTCCAGATTTAAAAGGAGCTTCAGGACTTAAAAGAAGGTTTAAAGGACCTCGCCAATCTATGAAATCACGCTCTAGATCCCATGTATAGCCAATCGTTCCAGTTGCCTTAATGATATCCAGAATTTCAAGTGTTTCTAAGCGAAACCCATCCATTTTTTGCCCCCTTTTATTATTTTTCTTATCTTTATCTTACCGCTATAAGCTTACTGACTTATTAATAGAAAAATAATTTTTTTAAGAAGAGGACAAACACCACTCATTAATAAGGAAGCTTTCACTTGGAAAACTTCCTTATAATTTATTCTTTTAAACGAGTTAAATTAACCCAAGAGCTTTACGTTGCAACACAACAAGCTTATCAACGCCAGAACGTGCTAACTCCATCAAAGCTTCAAAATCATGCTGGTCAAAAGGTGTTTTCTCAGCCGTGGCTTGGACTTCAATGATCTGTCCTTTTCCCGTGAGCACAAAATTAGCATCAGCTTCTGCTTGTGAGTCTTCATCATAATCTAAATCAAGTACGGGGTGACCTTGATAAATTCCACAAGAGATTGCTGCAACTTGATCGACTAAAGGGTTTTGTTTCAGAGTTCCCCCCTTTAATAGTTTATCAATGGCTTGATGAAGAGCCACATAAGCTCCTGTAATTGAGGCAGTGCGCGTGCCACCATCAGCTTGAATGACATCACAATCTATCTTTATTTGTCTTTCACCAAGGGCCGTCAAATTAAGAACAGAGCGAAGAGAGCGCCCTATTAAACGTTGAATTTCTTGCGTGCGACCTGTTTGCTTTCCTCGAGCGGCTTCTCGATCTGTGCGAACTTGAGTTGCCCGAGGCAACATCCCATATTCAGCTGTAATCCATCCACTTCCCGTTCCTTTTACAAAAGGAGGGACTTTGTCTTCAATCGTCGCTGTACAAAGGACGTGTGTATTGCCGAATCGGACCAGACAGGACCCTTCCGCATATTTCGCATAATTCGGCTCTAACCTTATATCTCTTAATTGTGATGTTGATCTACCAGAAGGACGCATTTTTTCTCCCCACGTAAATATTGACTCTATGCTTCTGGGTTACTACATTTCTAGGTGAAATGGAAAGTATTATTCGTCATGCTTGAGAGATTGAACTTACGTTCACGAGAAATTTTTCGCCTCCTAGTTGAGTCTTATTGTCAAACAGGCGAAGCTATTGGCTCACGTACGCTTTCTGAACGCCTTTCTTCTTCTCTGTCCCCAGCTACAATTCGAAATGTCCTTGCGCAACTCGAATCTTTAGGGCTTCTCTATTCGCCCCACCATTCAGCAGGCCGCCTCCCCACAACGGAAGGATTAAAGCTTTTTGTTGAAGGCCTCCTCGAAGTTGGAAGCTTAAATGAAACAGAAAGAGCAAGCCTTGAAAGTCAATGCCAAACAAAAGGGTTAAATCTAGCACAACTACTTGAAAAAGTTAGTTCTTCCCTGTCAGGTCTTGCCCGATGCGCAAGTTTAGTGATTGCCCCTAAGCAAGATTCGAAATTAAAGCACATTGAATTTATACCTTTAAATCCGGGAAGAGCTCTTGTTGTCCTTGTCACAGAAGATGGCGACGTTGAAAATCGTCTGATTCAAGTTCCCTTGGGTCTCCCAAATTCTGTTTTCATGGAAGCCACCAATTACCTCAATGCAAGACTTTGTGATACAGGTCTTTCAGATGTCAAAATAAGTATTCTTTCAGAAATTGAAGCTCATGAAGCTGAACTTAATAGCCTTGCTAAACAAGTTGTCGAAGCTGGCTTAGGCGTCTGGAGTGGCCCACCCATTCTCGGAACGCTTATCGTCCGAGGCCAAGCTCATCTTTTAGAAGATGTTGAAGGTTTAGATGATTTGGAACGATTACGTCATCTCTTTTATGAGCTTGAAACACGAGAAAACTTTATTAATCTTCTGGATGCCGCTATAAACGCAGAAGGTATCCAAATTTTTATTGGCTCTAACAATAGTCTTTTTAAAATGGCAGGTTGCTCGATGATTGTTGCTCCTTACCACAATCGCCATCAACAAATTGTTGGAGCTATTGGCGTCATAGGCCCTACTCGTTTGAACTATGGCCGGATTATACCAATGGTTGATTATACGGCTCAATTAATTAGCCGTTCATTAAGTTAAAGAGGATAAAATGAACCAAGAAGATAAGAAAATTAACTCTATAGACCTTCCACAAGATGAAGCTTCTCCCTCTCTAGAAGAAGCTCTCTCTTCACAAGATGAAGAACTTGTGACTGAAAACATACCCGAAACGTCTGCCCAAGCTTCTTTAGAAGAAGAGAGAAATCTGCTTAAAGATCAGCTTTTGAGAACTTTGGCTGAAAGCGAAAATATTCGAAAGAGAGCGCAACGTGAAAAAGAAGATGCTTCTCGTTTCGCGATTACTAATTTTGCCCGAGATCTGCTAAGCGTCGCCGACAACTTAAGCCGCGCCCTTGAGAATATTCCTGCAGAAAAATTAGAAGGTGATGAAACTCTTAGATCTCTCCTTGAAGGAATTCAAATTACCGAGCGTGAACTTACGAATGCTCTTGAACGTAATGGCATAAAAAAACTTTCTCCTTTAGGTGAGATTTTTGATCATAATTATCATCAAGCCATGCTTGAAGAAGAAGATACTGATTATCAACCTGGACATGTCACGCGCGTTTTACAAACAGGCTATGTTCTGAATGAAAGACTCTTACGTCCCGCTCTTGTGGGTGTTGCTAAGGCAAAATCATCTACGTAAGTTTGATAGTGTTTTAGGGTTCTCGTTATAGGCTCATAACTGGGGGTTACTCAAAAGTAATGCAGAGCCTCTCAAGCCTATAACGGGAAGCCGATCCCTTTACCTGCCTCGTGAATTTAATGATTTTAAATATGAATGGCGTGCCCCTGAACATTCAAGGCAGCTTCTTTGATGGCTTCGCTGGTCGTTGGATGGGCGTGACAAATCCGCGCAATATCTTCTGCAGATGCTTTATACTCTAAAGCAACAACGGCTTCTGCAATCATGGTCCCTGCTTCACTATGAACGATATGGACACCTAAAATTTCATCTGTTTTTTCATGGGCAAGAATTTTTACGAAACCTTCTGTATCATTATTTGCACGAGCACGACTGTTCGCTTGAAAAGGAAACTTCCCTGCCTTAAAAGGAATCTTTGCTTCTTTAAGTTCTTGCTCCGTTTTACCTACACTAGCAACTTCAGGAGTGGTATAAATAACTGCGGGAACTGCATTGTAATTGAGTTGTGGCTTTTGTCCTACCATAAATTCGACGGCAGAAATGCCCTCTTCTTCTGCTTTATGAGCAAGCATAGGGCCACCAATAACATCTCCAATAGCATAAACTCCTGGGATATTTGTCTCAAAACGATTATTCACAGAAACGAAACCTCGTTCTGTTGTTCTGATACCTAAACGCTCAAGTCCCAACCCTTGAACAAAAGGTTTCCTACCTACTGAAACTAAGACTCTCTCACTTTCTAAAATTTCTTCTTTAGACTCACTAACAGATCTTATAAGTGTCCGAACATTTGTTGTATTAGAGTCCACAGATTTAACTTGCGTTGCGAGCTTGAAGTGCATTCCTTGCTTTTCAAGGGTCTTTTTTAAAGCGCTTCCGGCTTCTTGATCCATAGTGGGGACAATACGATCTAAAGACTCAACAACCGTAATTTCACACCCTAAACGTCGCCATATTGATCCTATTTCGAGCCCGATATATCCCCCTCCAATGATAACCATAGAATGAGGAATAGAGGTAAGAGATAAAGCACCTGTCGAACTCAAAATCCTCTGTTCATCAATGAGGATCCCGGGGAGAGGCGTTGGTATAGAACCTGTCGCAATCAGGATTTTACTCGCTTCTAAAAGTATGAGCTCCCCTGTTTCTAAAGTGAGCTGAACCTGGTGAGACGAGTGTAAAGAAGCTTCACCTTTAAAAAATTCAATTTTATTCTTTTTAAAGAGATAAGAAACCCCCTGAACAAGCCCTTGGACTATTTTTTCTTTTTGTTGCATCATCACGGAGAGATCAGCTCGTAAGTAATCAAATAAAATTCCCTGTTGATGGAAATTATCTCGTGCTTCTGCAAACTTGTGAGTCAATTGTAATAAAGCCTTAGAAGGAATACAGCCTATATTTAAACAAGTTCCTCCCGGCATTTCACGTTTATCAATGCAAGCAACTTTCATCCCCAATTGAGCAGCTCTAATAGCCGCGACATAGCCTCCAGGGCCTGTCCCAATCACAATAAGATCAAAGGAAGTGTTGCTCACGGTTAAATCCCAATTAAAAGTCGTTGTAAATCTTCAATATATTCTTTGACTCGTACTAAGAAAGTGACGGCTTCACGCCCATCAATAATCCGATGATCATATGTCAAGGCAATATACATCATGGGTCGAATGACAATTTGATCATTGATAACAACAGGCCTTTTCTCAATCTTATGCATTCCTAAAATGCCTGTTTGAGGAGGATTGATAATAGGTGTTGACATAAGAGAGCCAAAAACACCCCCATTTGTAATGGTAAAAGTTCCCCCTGTAAGCTCATCCAGAGTCAGCTTACCTATTTGAGCACGTTGCCCCATGTCTGCGATCATGAGCTCAATTTCAGAAAAATTAAGAAGATCTGCATTTCGTACCACGGGCACAACTAAACCATTTGGTGTTGAAACAGCCACCCCTATGTCATAATGATTTTTGTAAACAATCTCATCTCTTTGGATTTCTGCATTTAAGGCCGGAATTTCTTGAAGAGCGGCAATAGTTGCTTTTGCAAAAAAAGACATCATTCCCAACCGGATACCATATCTCTTCTCGAATTTGTCTCGATATAAGTCCCGCGCCATCATGACTTGAGTCATATCAACTTCGTTAAAAGTTGTAAGCATCGCTGCTGTATTTTGGGCTTCTTTAAGTCTCTCCGCAATTCTCAGACGAAGACGACTCATCTTAACGCGTTTTTCTGGCTCTACATGACTCAATTCACGACGGTATACAGTTTGAGAGATTGATGTAGATGCTTGAGTTTCTGGTGTTGGTATCGAGTGAGAAGATGTCCTTGCTTCATGATCGTCAAGATGATGTTGAATATCTTCTTTTATAAGGCGCCCTGCTTTACCAGTTCCCTGAATATCCAAAGGATTTATATTATTTTCTGCAACCATCTTTCTGACTGCAGGAGAAAACTGATTTGGTTGAGAAACGCTCTGATCACTGGAAGAAGATTGCGGTGATTCTTGTATATCTTCTTTAATCTGTGTTTCTTTTTGGGACTTTTCAGGAATTTCAGAATCGACGAAACCAATAACAGATCCTACTTTAACTTGTTGCCCTTGTAAAAATCGAGTTTCACTTAAGACACCTGTTTGAGGTGAATTGATTTCGATTGTAACTTTATCAGTCTCAAGTTCAACAAGAGGCTCGTCTAATTTAATGCTATCCCCTACATGCTTGAGCCAACGACTAATTGTGGCTTCAGTTACTGATTCCCCTAAAGGCGGAACGATTATCTCTTTAATCATAAGACTTTCCCACTAGTTATTAATTGTTAAAGCTTGCTCAATAAATAAAGTTTGTTCATATTCATGTCGTTCATAAAAACCTGTTGCTGGCGAAGCACTTTCTGGACGACCAACATAATGAGGACGTAAATATGCTCCTTTTATTTCCCTTAATACTTTTTCGATACGCCGATCAATAAAGGTCCAAGCTCCCATATTTTCTGGCTCTTCTTGACACCAAATAATTTCAGCTTGAGAATATCTCTTCAGTTCTTGAACCAATTTTTCATGCGGGAACGGATATAACTGCTCAATCCGAATTAAAGCAATATCTTGTATATTTTTGGCCTGACGAGCCTGGTACAAATCATAGTAAATCTTTCCTGTGCATAGGATAACGCGCTTAATATTGAGATCATCAACAAGATCATCCGTTTCTGAATAAATCACATTAAAATAGGATTCTTGAGTGAATTCTTCTTGGGCAGAAATTGTTAACGAGTGCCTCAAGAGAGATTTAGGCGTCATGATAATAAGTGGTTTTCGAGTCTTCCACTTTAATTGGCGCCTTAAAATATGAAAATAATTAGCCGGTGTCGTACAATTCGCAACAATCATATTATCTTCAGCACATAATTGTAGGTAACGCTCAAGACGCGCTGACGAATGCTCAGGTCCTTGCCCTTCAAAACCATGAGGCAATAGCATCACAAGCCCCGAAAGTCGAAGCCATTTGGCCTCTCCTGATGAAATGAACTGATCGATGATCACTTGGGCTCCGTTTGCAAAATCTCCAAACTGGGCTTCCCACAAAACCAGCGTATAAGGATCTGCTAAACTATATCCGAGCTCAAACCCAAGAACTGAAGCTTCAGCTAAGGGGCTATCAACAATTTCTATTTCTTCTTGAACGACTCGAACATTATTTAAAGGGATATAAGGAACTCCGTTCTCTTGATCATAAAGGACTGCATGGCGTTGGGAAAATGTCCCTCGTCCACTGTCTTGACCACTTAAACGGACGGGCGTCCCTTCGCATAACAAGGAACCTAAAGCGAGCGCTTCAGCTGTTGCCCAGTCAAATCCTTGCCCTGTCTCAAACATCGCGCGTCTTGCTGAAAAGAAACGCTGTAAACGTGGATGGAGGGAGAAATTTTCTGGCATCCTCAATAGAGCCTTACCTATTTCCTCGATCACTTCTTGTGAAATTCCTGTTTTAGCAACTGCAAGATTATCTTGGGCATTGAAGCCGCTCCAAATCCCTTCTAACCACTCACCTTTCTCACCTTCAAAAGTTTGTGCTGCCAAAAACTCTTGCTGCCACTGAGCCTCAAGCTCTTGTAAAATAAGGCTCTTATAGTTTTCTTCTATAATTCCTTCAGTGATGAGTTTATCAGCATAAGACAGATGAACTGAAGGACGTTTAGCGATCGCTTTATACATAAGAGGTTGCGTAAAACTAGGTTCATCAATCTCATTATGCCCGTGACGACGATAGCAAAACATATCGATGACAACATCACGTTTAAATTTTTCGCGGTATTGAGCGGCAAGCGTGGCCACAAACATCACAGCATCAGGATCATCCCCATTGACGTGGAAAATAGGCGCTTGGATCATCTTTGCGACGTCTGAACAATAAGGAGAAGAACGTGAAAAAGCAGGTGAAGTTGTAAATCCTATTTGGTTGTTAATAATAACATGGATTGTTCCCCCCGTTCGATACCCTCTGAGATCTGATAGCATCAATGTTTCAGCAACCAGACCTTGTCCTGCAAAAGCAGCATCTCCATGGATAAGAACTCCTATAACGGCCGATTTTGCTGCATCTCCACGACGCTTTTGTTTAGCTCGCACCTTTCCGACAACAATTGGATTCACGGCCTCAAGGTGAGAAGGGTTTGCAGCAAGAGAAAGATGAAATATTTTTTCTTCAAAGGCTCGATCAGCTGAAGCTCCTAAGTGATATTTAACATCTCCTGAACCATGAGCGAGCTCTTGGGTTTTTCCTTGAAATTTACTAAAAATAGAGCGAGCAGCTTTTCCTAAAATATTAACTAAAATATTTAAACGCCCCCGATGAGCCACTCCTAAAACAACTTCGCGGCTTCCCAAATGGCCAGATTCTCCTAAAATGACTTCTAGCAATGGGATAAGACTCTCACTTCCCTCTAAACCAAATCGTTTCGCCCCTGGGTGCTTTGTTTGTAAAAATTTTTCAAAGGTTGCAGCAGCTGTCAAGGCGTGCAAACAACGCTTTCTGCGTTCTGTCGAAATGGCCCCTCTAAATTTTTCTATTTGTTCTTGAATCCACGCTTTTTCATCAGGAGCTTGAATATGCATAAATTCCACCCCGATAGGTCCACAATAAGTCCGGTGTAAAATTTTTATGATTTCTCGTAAGGTTGCTTTTTCTCGCCCTAAAACGCCATCTATAAAAATTTCTCGATCAAAATCACTTGAACTAAAACCGTAAGTTGATGGATCAAGCTCAGGATGAGTCTTAGGGCTCTCAAGTTCTAAAGGATCAAGTTTTGCAAATAAATGCCCACGCACCCTATAGGCTCTAATAAGCATCAAAACTCTAATTGAATCGATCGTCGTTTGAGGAATAACTCCGGAAGCTGAAGGAACTACCTGTTCTTGTTCCTCTTCAGACACCTTGAAAGAGCTATCTTCTTGAATATTTAGAGGTTTTTGAGACTCCGCTTTTGCCGCAGAAAAAGAGGAAGGATTGCGAGCAAATTCAGCAAAAACAGATTGCCAACTAACGTCAACAGAAGCAGGATCTTTAAGATAACGCTCAAAAAGCTCTTCGATAAAAATGGCGTTTGAGCCTGTTAGAAAAGTGGCTAGAGTTTGTGAAGGCTCCATTTGTATCTCTTTATCTTATTTCTTACTTTGTACCAATTAGATTTCCAATCATACAGTGAATGTATTGATGATCCGTAAAATTTTAAATAGTTTTGAGTCTAGCGCGTTTTTTTAATTTTACAATTCTTTTAAAGGATAAATAGCCAAGATGGCTCTTCAAAGATTTCATTCCAAAAAACTAGCTTTGCCTTAAAAGAAATTCTTAAAAAATGAAACAAGATTAGAAGATAAATTTAATCTTAATTTTGTACAAAACTTATATGAAAAGATTATAAAGATACTATCGATGAAAAATTAACGGGGGTTGATCCTTAGATCTTTAGCGCACCTTGTTCAATTAAAAGCTCTCCCCAAAACTTGACATGGAACTTTCGTGGCGATTTGGTAACCCCCGGTTACCGTTTCTGATTTTAGATTAACAAACCAAAAATAAATTTCAAGCAAAAAGTTATTGATTTTTAAATATTTTTTAAAATTATTGCGACAAAAAATTAATATCTCATTTTTTGATACTCTTAATATTTCTTTAATCAAATGTTAATGTTTTGTTAATATTATCGTAATTTTTTATTAACTTTTGTGTTTTGCCCTATGCCTTAATCACAAAAAAACCTCCTCTTCGCAAGTCCAATATTTCATAATTTTTCCCTTAAAATCTAAACCATAAAATTAAAGATAAATTTCCCATTTGTACATAAAATATATGCAAAAAAGATAAAATGATAAAAAAATTATTTAAAATTAAAACAAACAATTAACATCACTTCAAAAACATAAAAAGCGCCCATAAAAATAAAATATTTGACTAAAAGCTAAGATTAATTATAACTTTATGACAGTTGGGGGAAATTGATATAATAAGTGAAAGGCCCTCAATGAAAAAAAGTATCCTCCCCGCTCTCCTTTTAACATTCATGACAACTATTTATGGTGCTTATGGTTCATCAGTAAGTGAAAGTGAAGAGTTTCAAAATGAAAACTTTCCTTCGAAATTAAAGAGCAACTTTTTAGCTTCAATGAAATCAGATAGTGAAAATGCACAAGAATACCTTCAAGAAGGTAGACTTTTCTTGTCTTCAGGAAATATATCCTCTGCATACCAAAGCTTTTTAAATGCCATAGAATATGGGGCTGGCTCTCCGCTTGGCTATCTATACGCAGGTGCCTTAACTGGTCATGTTCCTACTTCTGAGAGATACCTTCGTATTGCTCAGTTAGCAGTACAACAGGGAGCTTTATCTGAGGAAACTTTTGATGAACATGTAAACTATCTTACACAAACAGGCTTCTTAATGGCATCTTAAAGAAAATTACCAAGGGTTATTAAATAACTAATAACTCTTGGTTTTTTGCCTAATGAAGTTACCCCTTTTGTGCCTAGCTACGTGTTTTATTAGGAAACATAAATAACCAGACTTTATACTGTATTACTTCAAAATTTTAAGAAGCATCTTCCCATCTCCGCAGGCGAATCTACGACCATCACGCCTGCTTGCCGTAGACGAGATTTTTTGCTTTCAGCTGTTTCATCTCCCCCTGATACAATAGCCCCAGCATGCCCCATCCGCTTACCTTCTGGGGCTGTTGCACCTGCGATGAAACCTATGATTGGCTTTTTGATCAAGGAGTTCTGGATATAACGCGCAGCTTCATCTTCAGCTGTGCCACCAATTTCACCAATCATAATGATACTCTCAGTTTGAGGATCTTGAAAAAACATCTCAAGACAATCCACAAATGAAAGACCATGAATAGGATCTCCGCCAATTCCCACACACGTTGATTGCCCGAGCCCAGCTTGAGTCACTTGCCAAACAGCTTCATAAGTTAATGTGCCTGAACGGGACACAATCCCAACTTTACCGGGTCGATGAATATGCCCAGGCATAATCCCAATTTTACAAGCTCCCGGGGTGATAATTCCAGGACAATTCGGGCCAATCAGACGTGTTTTAGATCCCACAAGCGCTCTCTTGACCTTCAGCATATCTAAGACGGGAATTCCTTCAGTAATACAAACAACAAGAGGCACTTGAGCCTCGATGGATTCAAAAATAGCATCAGCTGCATACGCGGGTGGCACATAAATCACACTTGCAGTCGCTCCCGTCTCTTTAACAGCTCTTTCAACCGTATTAAAGACAGGCAGATTAAGGTGCGTTGTATTCCCTTTTCCAGGGGTTACGCCGCCCACCATTTTTGTGCCATACGCTAACGCTTGTTCCGAGTGAAAAGTTCCCTGAGCCCCTGTAAATCCTTGACAGATAACACGCGTATTTGAATCAACGAGAATTGCCATCTTAAACAACTCCTCTAACCGCCGCGACGCTCTTCTGAGCCGCATCTGCTAAATCTTCTGCTGCAATGATAGAAAGACCCGACTGCGCTAAAATCACTTTACCTTTATCAACATTTGTTCCTTCCAAACGCACAACTAAGGGCACATGAATTTGCACATCTCGAGCTGCCGCCACAATTCCTTCTGCAATGATGTCACAGCGCATAATACCACCAAAAATATTGACTAAAATGGCCTTAACATTGGGATCCGACAGAATAAGTTTGAACGCTGTAATAACGCGTTCACGAGGCGCTCCGCCCCCCACATCTAAGAAATTAGCTGGCTCTCCGCCGTAAAGTTTAATCACATCCATCGTGGCCATGGCAAGCCCGGCCCCATTGACCATACACCCTATATTTCCTTCAAGTTTTATATAACTCAATCCATTTTTAGCAGCTTCCGTTTCAGTCGGTTCTTCTTCTGCAAGGTCTCTCAATTGCTCTATCTCTGGATGTCGGAACAAGCTATTATCGTCAAACATCATTTTGGCATCTAATGCTAAAGGTTCTCCATCAGTCGTAATAATGAGAGGATTAATTTCAATAAGCGTCGCATCCAAGGCAACGAATGCCTTGTAACAAGCTTCCATCATAGAAATGATCTTCGGAACTATTTTCCCTTCTATTCCTGCGGCAAACGCCAATTTTCTTCCATTAAACGCTTGGAAACCAACTAAAGGATCAATAATTTCAGTAAAAATTTTTGTAGGATCGTGAGCAGCGGCTTCTTCAATCGAAGTGCCTCCCGCTTCGGAAAATACCAACATAATCTTTGAAGATGCTCTGTCTAACAAGATGCTAAAATAAAATTCTTTCGCGATAGGCGTGCCCTGCTCAACATAGATACGTCTTATCAGTTGCCCCGCGGGGCCCGTCTGAGGCGTTACCAAACAGGAACCTAAAAGAGTTTGAGCATACTCTTTTACTTGGTCCTTTGTCTTGGCAAGCTTAACGCCACCCGCCTTTCCTCGCCCGCCTGCATGAATTTGCGCTTTAACTGCCCATAGTTGACCACCTAATTGATCAGCCGCTATTTCTGCTTCTTCAGCTGTACAAGCCACTCGCCCTTGCGGGATTAATACGCCGAAACGACTCAATAATTCTTTTGCCTGATATTCATGAATTTTCATCTACAAACTCAATTGCTTAATAAGAGCTTGAACTGATTCAATAGAATGATCAAACATTCCTCTTTCTTCAGAAGACAACTCAAGCTCAATAATCCGTTCAACTCCACCAGCCCCAATAATTGCTGGCACACCAACATATAATCCCTTTACGCCATATTGACCTTCAAGCCAAGCTGCACAAGGGACAATTCGTTTCTGATCTTTTAAATAAGCCTCCGCCATGAGAATTGCAGAAGCAGCAGGCGCATAAAAAGCAGAGCCAGCCTTTAACAAATTAACTATTTCTGCCCCCCCATTTCTTGTTCGATCAACGATTTTGTCAATATCTGACTGGGTTGCCCATCCCATTTTGATAAGTTCTGGCAAAGGGATACCTGCCACCGATGAAAAACGCACTAAAGGAACCATCGTGTCACCATGGCCGCCCATGACTAATGCTGAAATATCTTTTACGGAAACACCAAATTGTTGACTTAGAAAATAACGAAAACGAGCTGCATCCAATTCCCCGGCCATTCCTACAATTTTATGCGGAGGAAGTTGGCTTTCATGCTGCATGACCCAAACCATTGCATCAAGAGGATTTGTAATAACAATGACAAAGGCTTCTGGGCAATAGAGTCGAATATTACGCGCCACCTCACGAATAACACCCGCATTTATCTCAAGTAAATCATCTCGACTCATGCCAGGCTTACGAGGAACACCCGCCGTTACGATCACAACATCAGAATCTTTAAGCTCAGAGTAATCGTTTCCCCCTTTAATGGTCGCATCGAATCCCATAATTGGTGACATTTCTGCAAGGTCCAAAGCTTTTCCTTCAGGAATACCTTCAACAACATCAAATAAGAAGATATCTCCTAGCTCTTTTAACCCGCTTAAAAGCGCTAAAGTTCCACCTATATTACCTGAACCAACTAAGGATATTTTTTTACGTGCCATTGTCTTTACTATATGCCTCTCTTAAAATTTATCTTCTTGTTTTAAAGACGCTCTTTTAAAAAGAGCCCTCCCACTTCAATACCTTTTTGACTGATGCCGTGCCCAAAAGCAGGGCATGTATAAGTTCGCACAGGAACTTTCATCGAAGTTAAACGTTCTTGAGCTTCCTTCATGGCTTCATAGGGAACAACTTCATCAGCCTCACCATGAACCAAAAAGACAGAAGGTTGTCTTTCTTGTCCTGTAGGTTCTCCATACACTAAAGCCCCTGAATACCCTATAACACCAGCACATGTTGAAGGACGCGTCAGAGCTGTATAAAGTGCCATCATGGCTCCTTGAGAAAAACCAACGATCATTAAATCTTCATCTGTAAGGCCGCGCTTTTCAAGGTTTTCATCGATAAACTTATTCAACCTAGGAACAGCTATCTGTATTTGCTCTAAAAGAAATTGAGGGTGCCAATTTTCAAGACTAAACCATTGATATCCGAATGCAGTCATTTCACAAGAGAATGGCGCATGAGGCGCCAAAAATTCAGCATCAGGTAGAGATGAGGACCAACAATCACCCAACTCTATAAGGTCATCGCCATTAGCCCCATACCCATGCAACAGAATGATCAACTTTTTTGCCCGA
Organism: Candidatus Paracaedimonas acanthamoebae; assembly: GCA_017307065.1. Taxonomy (NCBI): domain Bacteria; kingdom Pseudomonadati; phylum Pseudomonadota; class Alphaproteobacteria; order Holosporales; family Caedimonadaceae; genus Candidatus Paracaedimonas; species Candidatus Paracaedimonas acanthamoebae. The sequence continues at coordinate 25,016 of JAFKGL010000017.1, read as the reverse complement.
CCATTCTGGGGCGCCAAAGAAGGCCCACTCAACATCATCGTCCCACTTACCATTAAAGCTTCCTATAAAATTATTAAGAATGAGTTTAATCTAGAATCATTCTAACGTCCAGTAACCGCAATTGACCTCTTATCATTTTTCTTAAATTTAAGATTGAAGCATGAAATGGTTCGGTTATGGTAGGGAGAAGGAGTTCAAACATGTCAGAAAATTTACCTTCCCATCACAATCGCCAAGGTATCTTATATATGCTATCGGCTGTGTTCATTTTTTGCTTAGTGAATGCTATTGCAAAAGATACAATTGCCCAATATCCTCCTGTAGAAGTTTTATTTTTTCGCTTCCTTGGCGCTCTCCTTCCTTCTTGGTTTCTTTTATCTCGTGAAGGAGGCTTTCGTAATTTCACTCATCATCCCTACGGAACAAGTCTCATTGCCGCGATGATCTTAGTCCTAGACCTATTTTGTCTTTTTATGTCTTTCAAATTTTTACCTCTAGCTGATGCAACAACTCTCTCATTTTCTTCTATTTTTTTTGTAACCATCCTCGCTGCCATTTTTCTAAAAGAACACCTTTCTCTTACAAGAATAAGCGTAATTATATGTGGATTTATTGGCGTTATTATTATCGCAAAGCCGAGTGGAAACGTCTCTATTTTAGGCGCTATATTTTCTCTCATCTATGCTTTAACAGATGCTATTGTTTTACTTTTTATCCGCATTATGACACGCACACATAAAAGTAGCATTCTCGTTTTCTCCTTCACTTTCTTTGCAACTTTAATAACAGCCGTCTTCCTTCCTTTTGTATGGAAGACACCTACCATGATTGATTTAAGCAAATTTATGTTACTAGGAATTGGCGGAGGATTAGGACAATTTTTTATCACTCAGGCTTACCGATATGCCCCTGTAACAATTGTTGCCCCTATGGCTTATTCTGCGATTTTATGGAGCACATTCTTAGGGTTTCTCTTTTGGGCGGAGGTTCCCAATGTGCAATTTTGGATCGGAGGCACTCTTGTGATCCTATCTGGACTTTATATTATATGGCATGAACGTAGATAACCTTGTTTTTCAAGCTTTCTCCTAAAGTAAAAATATCGTACTATCTCTTTGCATTAGAAAATATAAGATCGTAGAATCGACTAAAATAAAGGGAGACCTAATGCCTAGCTTATTAAATAATTATCTACCCATTTTTGTTTTTATTGGGGTAGCTCTTGCGTTTTCGCTTGTTATTGTGGGGTTGACTTTCCTCAGAGCCCCTTATCAACCTACAGCAGCGAAACAATCTCCCTATGAGTGCGGCTTTGAACCTTTTTCTTCTTCTCGCATACGTTTTGATGTCCGTTTTTATCTTGTCGCCATCTTATTTATTATTTTTGACCTTGAAGTTGTTTTTCTTTTTCCTTGGGCGATTAGCCTCGGTGAAATTGGTTTATTGGGCTTTTGGTCAATGATGTTTTTCTTGAGTATCCTGACAATTGGTTTTATTTATGAGTGGAAAAAAGGAGCGTTAGAATGGGAGTAATCTCTCCTTCTGGAGAACAACATGCCAGCGAACTTCTGACCACGATTCATAATGAGGTTCAAGATCGAGGTTTTGTATTAACTTCTCTCGATGAATTGGTTGCATGGGCGCGATCAAGCTCACTCTGGCCTGTCACTTTTGGACTTGCTTGCTGTGCAGTTGAAATGATGCAAACGGCTTCAAGTCGTTACGATCTTGACCGCTTCGGGCTCTTTTTTCGACCCAGCCCCCGTCAATCCGATATCATGATTGTTGCCGGCACCCTTACAAATAAGATGGCTCCTGTCCTCCGTAAAGTCTATGATCAAATGCCAGATCCCAAATGGGTTATATCTATGGGTTCCTGTGCAAATGGGGGCGGGTATTATCATTATTCATATTCAGTTGTAAGAGGATGTGATCGCATTATCCCTGTGGATATTTATGTCCCAGGATGCCCCCCCACAGCTGAAGCCCTATTATATGGAATTCTACAACTTCGGAATAAAATCCGCGGTCATAAAACAATTATGAGAGCTTAGTATAGATGGATGATAAATTAGCTCATCTCAGCGAGAAAATAAAAAAGGCGTTAAAAGAAGACTTACTCTCTTTTACCATTAACAAAGGTGAACTCACACTCCAAGTTAAGCGCCACGCTATAGTGAAAATCCTCATCTATCTTCGTGATCATAAAGACTTCTTATTTAAACAATTAATTGATCTTTGTGGTGTTGATTACCCTGATCATCCAGAACGTTTTGAAGTCGTTTATCACTTGTTGAGCCTCAAACATAATTCTCGACTACGACTAAAACTTACAACAGATGAAACAACTGCTATTCCTTCTATCACAAGTGTTTATAGCGCTGCAAATTGGTTTGAACGTGAAGCTTGGGATATGTATGGAATTAAATTTGAAAATCATCCAGACTTAAGAAGACTTTTAACAGATTATAATTTCGAAGGTCATCCTCTTCGCAAAGACTTTCCTTTAACTGGATTCGTGGAAGTCAGATATGATGATGATCAAGAAAGAGTTGTGTATGAATCGCTTGATCTTCCTCAAGCCTATCGCCAATTTGATTTCTTAAGCCCTTGGGAAGGAAACCCTTCACTTCTTCCCGGAGATGAAAAAGCGCTGACAAAGAAAATATGACCATGACAAATCCTCATAATTCCCAAACTTATACCCTAAATTTCGGACCTCAGCATCCTGCAGCTCATGGTGTTTTACGTCTAATTCTTGAATTGGATGGCGAAATTGTTGAGCGCGCAGATCCACACATTGGTTTTCTGCATCGTGGAACTGAAAAACTTATTGAACATAAGACTTATCTTCAAGCCCTTCCCTATTTTGATCGTCTTGATTACGTAGCCCCTCTTAATCAGGAACATGCTTTTGCTCTTTCTATAGAAGCGCTTTTAGATATTGATGTTCCCTTACGTGGACAATACATCCGTGTCCTATTTTGTGAACTAGGACGTCTTTTGAACCATCTCCTTAACATTACAACTTTTGCGATGGATGTAGGAGCCGTAACTCCCTTCTTAATTGGTTTTGAGGAACGTGAAAAATTAATGGAATTTTATGAGCGCGCGAGTGGGGCTCGTTTACATGCGAATTATTTTCGTCCAGGCGGCGTTCATCAAGATCTTCCTGAGGGGCTTCTAGAAGATATCTTTCTCTTTATAGAAAATTTTCCAAAAGTTATGGATAATATGGAAGGCTTATTGACAGAGAATCGCATTTTTAAGCAACGAACTGTTGATATTGGCATCGTTTCAGCCGACCAAGCTCTTGATTGGGGATTTACAGGTCCAATGTTGCGCGCTTCAAATGTTGCTTGGGATCTGAGACGAGCACAGCCTTATGATGTTTATGATCGAATGGACTTTCATATTCCCGTCGGGAAACATGGTGATTGTTATGATCGCTATTTAGTCCGCATGTATGAAATGCGCGAAAGTTTAAAAATTATCGCCCAATGTTTGGAACAAATGCCGGAAGGCCCTGTCATGACAAGCGATCGGAAAGTTGCTCCTCCCTCACGTGCTGAGATGAAAACTTCTATGGAAGCAATGATTCATCATTTCAAATTGTATACTGAAGGATATCACGTTCCCAAAGGAGAAATTTATAAAGCGGTTGAAGCACCTAAAGGAGAATTCGGCGTCTATTTAGTCGCAGATGGAACCAATAAACCTTATCGTTGTAAAATTAGGCCCCCAAGTTATCTTTTCTTACAAGGCACTGATTTCATGACGCGTGGCCATATGATTGCCGATGTTGCCGCCATTGTGGGCTCTATGGATATTGTTTTTGGAGAAATCGACCGGTGAAACGTACTTTAACGCCTCAAGGTAAACCTTTTATTTTTTCCTCCAAAAATCAAAAGAAAGTTGTTGAAATTATTTCACAATATCCTGTGACACGACAAGCAAGTGCCATTCTTCCCCTTCTAGATTTAGCTCAGCGCCAAGCTGAAGGATGGCTTCCACAAGAAGCCATTGAACATGTGGCTGAGCTTTTAAAAATATCGTCTATTCGCGCTTATGAGATTGCAACTTTTTATACGATGTTTAATTTGTCTCCTCGAGGTAAATATCTTCTCCAAGTTTGTACAACCACACCTTGTCAGCTTGTTGGAAGCGATGAAATTTTGAAAGTGTGTAATAAGATCGCCGACGTTAAACAAGGGGAAATTTCCCAAGATAATCTGTTTACAGTTGTTGAAGTTGAGTGCTTAGGCGCTTGCGTGAATGCTCCTGTTGTGCAAATTAATGATGATTATTTTGAAGATCTAAATGCTGAACGCATGCTTAATATTTTAAATGAGTTAAAGCTTGGAAATAAAGTTGCATCAGGGTCCACAATAGGTCGCCACGGTTCGGCGCCTTATGAAGATTCTCCTCAAGAAAAAGAAGGCGCGTAATGCTATCGACGAAAGATCGTATTTTCCAAAATCTTTATGGCCAAAAAGAATGGCATCTTGAACCTGCGCGCGTGCGAGGAGACTGGCAACAAACCCGTGAATTTATAGAAAAAGGACCAGAATGGATTATTTCTGAAATAACTCTTTCAGGATTAAGAGGACGAGGAGGAGCAGGCTTCCCCACAGGCCAAAAATGGTCTTTTATGCCCAAAGTAGATAAACTTCCCCATTATCTCGTTATCAATGCCGATGAAAGTGAACCCGGAACCTGTAAAGATCGAGACATTATAAGAAATGAACCTCACAAACTTATTGAGGGGGCCTTACTCGCTGGTTTTGCCATCCAAGCTCACACCGCCTATATCTATATACGTGGTGAATTTTATCGCGAAGCGGAACGACTTCAAATAGCCATTGATGAGGCCTATAAAGCAGGCCTTTTAGGGAAAAATGCCGCTAATTCAGGATGGGATTTCGACCTCTATCTTCATCGCGGCGCGGGAGCTTACATTTGTGGCGAAGAAACAGCTCTGCTTGAAAGTTTAGAAGGCCGAAAAGGAATGCCGCGACTAAAGCCGCCCTTTCCCGCTTTAATGGGTCTTTATGGCTGTCCAACTATTATTAATAATGTTGAAACAATTGCTGTTGTTCCTGAGATTTTACGACGAGGTGGTCAATGGTTTGCCTCTCTTGGGAAACCAGGAAATACAGGCACAAAAATTTTCTGTATCTCAGGCCATGTTAATAAAGCTTGCAACGTTGAAGAAGCCTTAGGCATTCCTCTAAAAACCCTCATTGAAACGTATGCTGGAGGGGTACGAGGAGGATGGGACAATCTTCTTGCAATTATTCCTGGTGGCTCTTCTGTACCTTTACTCCCTAAACAAATCTGTGATGAAATAACCATGGATTATGATGCTTTGAAAGAAGTAAAAAGCGGCCTAGGGACAGCTGGAATTATTGTCATGGACAAATCAACTGACATTGTTGTTGCAATTGCAAGACTTGCAAAGTTTTATATGCATGAGAGCTGTGGACAATGTACCCCTTGCCGAGAAGGGACAGGATGGATGTGGCGTATTCTCACAAAATTAGCCCGTGGTGAAGGAACAATAAGAGATATTGATCTCTTAGAAGAAGTCACTTACCAAATTGAAGGAAAAACAATTTGTGCTCTTGGAGATGCTGCCGCTTGGCCAGTCCAAGGATTAATCCGCCATTTCCGCCCTGAATTAGAGCGTCGTGTAAATAAAATGATTTCTACAGACGTTTAGAATAAGAGATATATCGTTTTTGAGGGATAAACTAAGTCAATGCCAAAGTTAACAATTAACAATCAACCTATTGAAGTTCCTGAAGATACTACTGTTCTTCAAGCAGCTCAGCTCCTTGGGATTGAAATCCCTGTTTTTTGTTACCATTCTCGGCTTCCTATCGCGGGCAATTGTCGGATGTGTCTAGTACAAGTAGGAGACAGCACAAAACCGATCGCAAGCTGTGCCATGCCTGCAACTGAGGGCATGGTTATTCATACAAATACCCCTTTTATTCAAAAGACCCGTAAGTCAATTCTAGAATTTTTGCTTATCAATCATCCTCTTGATTGTCCCATCTGTGACCAAGGAGGGGAGTGTGATCTCCAAGACATCACTGTAGCGTATGGCCCGTCAACAACGCGCTTCGAAGAAAATAAACGGGCAATTCAAGATAAATACATGGGCCCCCTTATCCAAACGGCTATGACACGGTGCATTCATTGCACTCGCTGTGTTCGATTTGCGACAGAAATTGCTGGTGTTCCGCAATTAGGCGCAATTGGACGAGGTGAAAATATGGAAATCACAAGTTATCTTGATCAAGCAATCACCTCCGAGCTTTCTGGCAACATGATTGATCTATGTCCTGTTGGCGCTCTCACATCTAAGCCTTATGCTTTCAAAGGACGTCCTTGGGAACTTATGACGACTGAATCTATTGATGTTTTAGATGCTGTTGGTAGCAATATTCGGATTGATGTCTACAAAACTCGTGTTATGCGCATTCTTCCTCGATTGCATGAAGATATTAATGAAGAATGGATTTCTGACAAAACACGCTTTGCATGCGATGGTTTAAGTCGTCAACGTCTTGACCAACCGTACATTCGAAAAAATGGAAAACTTGTTCCTGCAAGCTGGGTTGAAGCTTTAAAGACGATAAAATTGCGCCTTCAAAATGTTCCAGGGCAAAAAATAGCTGCTCTTGCAGGAGACCTGATCGATTGTGAAGCCATGCTTGCCTTAAAAGATCTTTTCCATGCGCTCGGATCACCTCACCTTGATTGTCGTCAAGATGGCGCACAATTAGAAGGAAAAGTTAGAGCAGAATATTTATTTAATACAACAATTGCAGGGATTGAACAAAGTGACTTCTGCTTGATCATTCAGTCTCAATTACGTGCTGAAGCCCCTCTCATTCATGCCCGCCTAAGAAAACGCTATCTTCAAGGGAATTTTAAGATTGCTTACATTGGAGGAGCTTTATCCTCTCATTATAATTTTAGCTTTGACTATGATCATTACGGACAAGATCCGAATTTGCTTGAGGCGATTCTACAAGATCGTCATCCTCTCAGCCAAGCTCTCAAAAAAGCAAAATTTCCGATGATCATCGTGGGGCAAGATGCTTTGATACGCCAAGATGGGGCTCATCTTCTTGCCAGAGTGAGATCCCTCGCTGAGGAATTTAACATGGTTCGCCCAGATTGGAACGGATTTAATGTCTTACATAAGGCTGCAGCGCGTGTGGGCGGGTTAGATGTTGGATTCATACCTGGTGAACAGGGGCTTGATAAAAATAATATTTTAGTGGCAGCAGCTAAGGGAGACATCGAAGTTATTTATCTGCTAGGAGCCGACGAAATTGAGATGAATCATCTTGGTCAAGCTTTTGTTATTTACCAAGGTCATCATGGAGATGCTGGCGCTCATCGTGCGGATGTCATTCTTCCAGGAGCCGCTTATACAGAAAAACAAGCAACCTATGTGAATACTGAAGGTCGTGTTCAACAGACTTACCCTTCTCTTCTCCCACCTGGAGAAGCGAAAGAAGACTGGAAAATTATCCGAGCACTTTCTCAAGTTTTAGATAAAAATCTTCCCTATAATACTTTAGAAGAAATCAGAGATCGTCTTATCCAAATAAATCCGATTTTTAATTCCATGGATGAAATTCAACCTGCGATTTGGGGAAGTTTTGGCAAAGAAGGAAGCCTTTCCAAGTTTCATTTTGAACCTTTTAAAGGTGAGTTTTACATGACTGATGCTATCAGTCGTCACTCTCCTACTATGGCAACGTGCCTCGAAATGCTTGAAAAAGAAGTTACATAAAATGAGCGAATTTTGGTTTCAATATATTTTTCCCCTCTTAAAGATAGTCGGACAAATTATCTTAATTGTTTTGCCCCTAATTGTGTGTGTTGCCTATCTTACCTATGCTGAGCGCCGTGTTATGGCAGCAATGCAAATGCGAATCGGACCTAATACTGTTGGCCCTTTTGGGCTTCTCCAGCCCATTGCGGATGCGATAAAACTTCTGCATAAAGAACCAATTATTCCTGCAAAAGCCAATTCATTTCTTTTTCTTTTTGCACCTGTTCTGACGTTCAGCCTCTCTATGCTTGCCTGGGCTGTGATTCCTTTTAATGAACAGTGGGTATTAGCAGATATTAATGTCGGTGTTCTTTACTTATTCGCCATATCTTCTTTAGGCGTATACGGCATTATTATTGCTGGATGGGCGAGTAATTCACGGTATCCTTTTCTTGGTGCTCTGAGGTCGGCAGCTCAAATGATTTCCTATGAAGTTTCAATCGGGTTTGTGATTGTCACTGTCCTTCTTTGCGCTGGTTCCCTTAACCTGAGAGACATCGTAGAAGCTCAAAAACAACATTGGTTTTCCCTTACTTTATTCCCCATGTTTGTTATCTTTTTTATTTCATCCTTAGCAGAAACAAATCGGGCACCTTTTGATCTTCCGGAGGCGGAAGCTGAATTAGTTTCTGGTTTCAATGTTGAATATTCATCTATCTTTTTTGCTTTATTCTTTTTGGGAGAATATGCAAACATGATTTTAATGAGCGCTATGGCCTCCCTCTTATTTCTAGGTGGTTGGCTTCCCCCCTTCAATATTCCACCTTTCACATACATTCCTGGATTTATGTGGTTTGCGATTAAGATCTCTTTTATGCTATTTTTATTTTTGTGGATACGTGCAACACTTCCCCGGTATCGTTATGATCAACTCATGCGACTTGGCTGGAAGGTTTTCCTCCCCATTAGTCTAGGAATGGTGGTAGTTGTTTCTAGTGTTTTGGTTTATTTTGATAAACTCCCAAAAAGTGGAAGTTAAATGTTGGCTGGATTGATCAGATTTCTTAAAACTTTTGTTCTTTATGATATTCTATCAGGGCTTTTCATTACGCTTCGTTATTTTTTTAAACCCAAAGTTACCATTCATTATCCTCATGAAAAAAGTCTTGTGAGTCCCCGCATGCGGGGCGAACATGCCCTTCGCAGATATCCTCATGGTGAAGAACGATGCATTGCTTGTAAACTTTGTGAAGCTGTATGTCCTGCTCAAGCAATTACAATTGATGCAGAACCTCGGCAGGACGGGTCTCGTCGAACTTATCGTTATGATATTGATATGACAAAATGTATTTATTGTGGGCTTTGTCAAGAAGCCTGCCCTGTTGATGCTATCGTGGAAGGGCCGAATTTTGAGTTTGCAGCCTTCAATCGTGAAGAACTTTTCTATAATAAAGAGAAACTTCTAGAGAACGGTGATCAATGGGAAACTCTTCTTGCAGAAAATATCAAACTGGATTCTCCTTATCGGTAATTACGTTTGTTTCTGACACCTAAAAAACATAACTCTCAATTGACTCCTCTAAAAATTTTCGTCATTTTAAATGAAATCTTTATTCATCATGGAATTCTCAATGCGGTCTTTTAGCCTTTCCCCTAAAGAAAATATGTAGTGCATGCTTCTCACCATCGGGATGCTTGTTTTTCTATTAAACATCGATTATACCGCTGTTAATCTTGCACTCCTTCCCATTTCAACAGTAATCAATTGGGATCTTAATAGCTTGCAATGGCTTCTCAGTGGGTACGTCTTGACCTGGGGAGCCGTTGTTGTTCCTGCTGGCCGACTTGCAGATCTTTATGGAAGAAGAAATGTGCTCATAGCGGGACTAAGTATCTTTATGTTGGGATCTATTTTAACCGGTGCTTTTACTCACATCAATCTCTTAATTGGAGGACGTGTGTTGCAAGGTGTTGGGGCCGCTATCTTCACAGCTCCAGGAATGAGCCTTATTTTTACCTCTGCTCCTCCTTCTCAACAAGGTTTAGCAATGGGCATCATTAGTAGTTTAGCTGGCTTCGGTTTAGCAACGGGACCAACGTTTGCAGGATAGATTATCGAATCTTTCGGCTGGCGGTGGATTTTTTATATCAATATCCCGCTTAGCCTTCTTGTTATTGCCGTGATTTTTTACTTTGCCCCTAAAGATGAAATTCTTCCATCTTCTCCTAAAATTGATAAATATAGTACCTTACTCCTATCTTGCGGACTCGGAAGCTTCGTATTTGCTTTAAATCAGGTTGAAATGTGGGGCATACAAGATCTGTGGTTTTGGGGGATATTGTGGTTAGGATGTGTCCTTCTTCTCATTTTTGCACTAAGAGATAAAAATGCACCATTTCAGATTTTTCCCTCTACTCTTTTGAAAAATAAATCCTTTATGGGAATTGGAGGAGCCATTTTTGGAACCTCCTATTGTTTTTCTCTCATCCTCATTATGGTTTCTCTATATCTCCAAAACACTCTCAACTTGATAGCTCATCGTAACTAGCTTTCTCATCATTCAACTCTTCGTGGCGAGATTCTTGTAATCTCTTAACCATGAGGAAAGACGACATTTTTAAATAGCTAAATACGACGCTACTATTTAGCGCTAACATTCTGTGTGTGCATATATAAAGGTTATGGAAAGAGGGTTGCAGAAAAATGGAAATTAAATCAAATAATTAACACTATGTGAAATGGGCCTCAAAAGGACTACCAGGTTAGATGCTATAGCCCTTTGAAACCATGTGCAGCATGATAGGCTTAGGCTTTGATAAGAAGGTATAGGAAAGCGTGGTGCGGAAAATCTGCACGCTACGTTTGACGTAGCGGGTGATGAAAACGGAGCTAACAAGCTACTGCGCTCGACTCTACCTGTGAGCAGCTGCGGAGAAACGCTACCAGCCTACTCGCCCCGCTAGCTAGTCGTTTATTGCAGCTATATTACTAAATTGAAGAAACCGATAGTTGCTCATGATATATTGCAAATAGAATAAATATTCCTCCTGCGATAGTAGTCATACTGGGATGCTCTCCAAAAATAATGAAAGCAAAAAGTGATGCAAAAATCGGTTCAGCAAGTTCATAAATCTGTATTTTACTTACTTTAGTATAGGTTAGTGCCTTTGTAGTACAGTAAAATCCTAAGATAGTTGGAAAGACACTTAAAGGGGAAATGAATATAAGACTTCGTAATGAAGGTATAGAAGGGTTGTTGAGTAAAAAAGGAAAAGCTAAAAATAAAGTGCCAAAGCCAAGAAGCCACCATAAGTAAGCAAAAATTGAGCAAGATATTGCATATTTTTTAGTCAGGACTAAAAAAAGTCCATAGCCTATACCTGCAATAGTCGCCAGTATTCCTCCCATATTGGCCAGTGATATATTGGGATTATTAAAGAGTAGCCAAAGCCCTATTAGACAAAAAGCGCTACTGAAAACATTACACATTCCAATTTTTTCGGACAATAACGTACAGCTAAAAATAATTGTCGTAATAGTGCATGTACTTAAAAGTATAAAAGTTACTGTTGATATATATTCATATGCATATGCAAGTGTTTCAAAATTATAAAGTATAAATATTCCAAAAAAAGCACAAAGAGAAATGCGCATAGCATTTTTTGCCATGGATAATACATCATTTCTAAAGTTAGAGCTTAATAAGACAAAGATGGAGACAATGATAAATGCAAGAAGAGTCTTATAAAAGGCGACATGCATTGGTTCAAGCCCAGAATTAAAAGCTCCTTTGCTAAAAATACCTACAGAAGCACTACAAGCAGCTGCAATAAATGAGAAAATTTTTGCATTTCTCATCGATTGTAAATTTTGAGGCATATCATGCATGAGTCCATACCAATCTTGGGGGATGAGTGGTTTCTAGCCACCACATCCCGTCTTTATTATTTAAAAGAAGTTCTAATTTTTGATACTCCCTATGTTGGCGAGCTACTTTTGGTTGTAAATGGATAGGATAAGATTGAATTAATCCTAGCTCAGAAATCACAGATGCAATAGCGGTTGCTCCAGTACTGCAAGCTAGAGTTTCTTTATATAATCCACGTTCAAAAGAGTTGTATTGTACAGTATTTTCATTAACAATTTTTGCTAGATTTACATTGACACCTTGGAGAAACCATCTTTGTTTATTTAATTCGATCCCTATCTGATAAAGTAGAGAAGGATTCCCTATAAGGGCCTCATAAAAAGCATTATCACTAATTTTTTTATTAATTATATTCATCAACATAGACTCAAAAATTACTAGATGAGGTTCGCCAGCTAGTAAGTAGAAAGCAGGTACAGTAAAAGAATAAGCTGTAACACCTATATTAATGTTAATTGGTAACTCCTTAATAGCTCCATAGCATATCTTATTTTCAATCTTTATTTCATCTCTCATATAATTTAAGGAAGGTAAAAAAGTTCTTCCCATATTTATGTATATTTTGTGAGCCTTTTTAATTTCAAAAGAAAAGACTGACGATGAAGAAGTGATATAATTTGCTGCCCTAACTTTATACTTGGAAAACAAATAAGAGGAGGTACACAAGACCCCATTTCCACAAAAAAGGAACTCTATGCCATCAGATTCAAAAAAAAGAATTTGAGTGATAATGCTATGCCCATTTTCTACAACTTTAATATAGATTATATTTTCAACCTTATATCTATTTGCTAGGTTTGCAGAGTTATGCTTGAGTATCTTTTTCAGAGTATTAGACATGAAAATATCATCATATCCTTCTATGATTAAATACCTAATGCCGTGCACTTTATAAATGCATAAATTTTTAATTATTAACCCAATATTTTGATGGAAGTATGTTATCATTTGATACGGTATAATTTTTTATACGTTGATATCATGGTTTCTGCGCATTCAAACACTTCTTCTTCTGTTGTAGGCCTTCCGAGGCTTATGCGAAAGCTTGATTGAATTAGGTTAGGAGGCACTCCAATAGCTTCTAATACATAAGAAGGCTTTTGTGAGCCGCTATTACAAGCAGAGCCATTAGAAATAGCAAGACGATCGCTGATCATTTCCATAAACTTCTGCCCATCTATTCCTTTTAGAGAAACATTAATATTATTAGGTAGTCTGCATTGAAGAGAACCATTTAAAATACAATCAGTTTCAGCCATAATTTTTTCTAATAAAATATGACGTAAATTTAGGGTATTGATTCGATTGTCATCTCTATTATTTTTCACTAACTCAATAGCTTTACTAAAACCAACAATACTTGGAACATTATAAGTCCCACTTCGCATATTGCGCTGCTGGTTTCCTCCTTGAATTTCACTAGAAATGAATTTTTTATCTATAAGTTTATTGTTTATGAATATGATTCCGATCCCTTTAGGGCCATATATTTTATGAGAAGAAAAAGTTAAAATGTCTATTCCACAATCAGTTACATCAATTTTTTCATAGCCAATTCCTTGTGTGGCATCACAATGAAAGATGACATTATTTTCTCGAGCAATTTTTCCAATTTCTTTAATATCTTGTATGGTTCCAATTTCGTTATTTCCATACATTACTGAGATAATAATAGTATTTTTATTGATGGCTTTTCTCATATCTTCTAAGGCGATCAAACCTTGAGGATTTGGCTTTAAATACGTTACTGAGTGACCTTCAGTCTCAAGTTGCTTACAAACATCTAAAATACTCTTATGCTCTGTAGAAACAGTAATAATATGACTAGCTTCTTTCTTACGCACTACCCCCTTTAAAGCCAGATTATTTCCTTCTGTTGAACCACTCGTGAAAAAGATTTCATAAGGTTTTGCTTCTAGAAAATTTGCAACATAAGATTTCGCTTCTTCAACAACTTGCAGAGCCTCAATCCCATAAAAATGGCTACTTGAAGGGTTGCCATATGATTGAGAAAAATAGGGCAACATTGCATGTAAAACCTCTTGATCAACTGGTGTTGTTGCTTGATAATCTAAATAAGTAATTTTACTCATTTGAGCCTCTTAATTTTAGGATATTGTTAATGGAATCATATTGGTGCACTTTGTATCACAAAGAATAGGAATAATTATCTTTCGTACTTTTGGGGTTATATCTGCGTTAAGTAGATCAAGAGCGACTTCGGCTCCTTTCATAACTTTATCTTTGTCAGTAAACGAGCAAAAATCTATAATAACCATATTCTTAATATGTTCTTGATTTTCAAGATATCTCTGAGTAAACAAATCTGAGTAATAAGTGCCCATTATTAAGGGACATTTTGCAATATAATTATCATTAATTCTTGAAAAAAGGTGAATATCACTGCCATATTTTGAGCTTAAATACCATTTATCTAGCTGATTTTCTGTTGAAAAATATAAAGAACTATATAACTCCTCTTGCGCTTCCTTTTTTTTTATTATTTTGCGCATCTTACGAAGGCCACGATTTTTTAATGTTTTTTCTGTAAAAATAGAAATCTTATCTTTTTCTTGATTGAATCGATTGAATAGATTTTCAGTTGCTAACCACTTCACATCAACATTATCAGTTTTATCTATAGAACAACCTTGAGTAGAACATGTTTGACCCAAATCATTAATAAGTATGCTGTGAAAAATATTAGACTGGTCGAAAGTTTTTTCAATTAACTTTCCTAAGTTAATTGCAGTCTCAAATGTATAAGTTGAAAAATTATCAATTCCTGTATTGGACTCAAAATAGCCCCCTTGGATAATAAAAATGGTTGAAGATGGAAAAACTAATGTTTCAATTTTATTGTAGATATCTTGAACAGTATTCATCTAACACTCCGAGTATTAATTTGTTTTATGAGCATCTCTTTTCCAAGGCTGAATAAGTTTCTATTCTTATCAGTTATTTTTGAGATAAATGGTTCTTGATTATTCGAGGAGTAGAATATTCCCCCCATTTTTGAATTCAGGTTTTTATATTCCTTGTCTTTTAACAGTATTCTATGGGCATTTTTAAGGTTCCAAAAAGGGATTCCAGGACGCAAATGATGAACCAAATGCAAATTTTCACAATGTATACTAAAAATCATTGCTTCTAAAAATGAGCTGAATCTATTCCTTGTCATATAAAGATCCACATCATGTTCAGCTACCAAAGGATAATGCTCTGATAATTCAATGAACCATCCAATTATAGGAAAAATAGTAAACAAAGGTATAAGCCACAGGATTATAAGGTGTTTTATAAAACCTAGATATCCTGCAAGTAGTACAATTGAGAGAAGATAACTAAGCATTATAAATGCTTGCTTTTTATGTTTAAATACCTCTGACGCACGATTAATAAATATATATTTCAAATAACTAAAAACAGTGCCAAGAAGAAATGGTTTAATAATATATTTAGAGATAAAATCTTTTCTAGATTGAAAGTCATATAAACCTGTTTCTTGATGGTAAACATAGTCGGGGTCATTTAAGCGATCGCCTAAGTATAAATGATGATCCTTAACGTGAGATCTAGTAAAAGTATAATATTCCCAAAGAATTAAATATCCTGACAAGAATGTGCCAATGAAATAATTTAAGGTTTTACTTTTAGCTAGTCGTGAATGAGCTGCTTCGTGTAATAGCGTTGATAGCGCTCTCTGTCTAGAACCAATTATAATAATACTCAGAGGATAAAAATAAGGATCAAAAATATAGAATAAAATTCCTAGTCCTATGAAGCTATAATCATAGACTACAGCTATTAACGCATGCCAATTATCTAGTGACAAAAGTTGATTAAGCTCTAAGCTTATTTCTTTGCTAAATTTATATCGCTTTCTGAGTCTTATTTCTTTATCCATGTATTTTACTCAATATTGGTATTTAAAATAAGATGATTGTGAGTATTAAGCCTAACAATTATCTTAAATACATTATTTAACTATTAGATATTTTATAATTTTTGAAGGAGAATGAAACCCGTAGGAAATACAGTATTATAATCCTAAATTAATTTCCGTTTTTACGCCTTTTATTTTGCTGTAATTAAAACTTTCTAACCCTAAAGAGAGACGACATTTATTGCATATTAAAAATCTACTATAGGAAGGGAAAAAGCGAACCTTTTGGCATTCCTATCGCTAGTTAGATTTGGACTCTTCTTTTGCACATTGTCTGACTGACAGCATCTGGATACCTCTAAAAACTCCTTTACTTTAAGATGAACACTATAAGAGATTGATATAATTAATAAATGTCAGATAAAGTAGCCAGAATTTTTTGATATATCTGAAAGGTATGAGAGCTTATCGCAGTCTCAAGATCCGCTTGAGAAGTTAAGCTCTGTTATGGACTTTGAACTTTTTCGTTCTCAGCTAGCATCAGCTCTTTGTTATTCGGATAATCCCAAACAAATTATTTCGTGATCCACAGTTTTTTATAAAAATTAACTCTTAGTAGGTTTTAATTTTCTTTAAGAGAGAGTTTAGAAAACAGAAATTAATCTAAGTCATATCCCTGTAAGTTGCACATAACTTTCTTCGAATCTTTTCAATCTAAAATTGTCAACCCTTCACTCATCTCATTACTTTGGTGAGCAGAGAGATTTGTGGTGGAATAATGTTTTTTTAACGTTGATGTCTCAAAGGTGGAACTTAAAGAATGTAAGAAAAGTTCTTGATGTTGGCTGCGGCATTGGTCATTGGGGACATGCGATAGCACCGTTTTTAGGAAATAATTTTCCCTTATATGGATTAGATGCTGAAAAAGAATGGATAATGAAAGCTAATGAACGCGCAAAATCATTAACAAAATTGAGGGGTAGTTTTAATTACTTATTTGGCAAGGCCGAAAGCATACCCTTTGAAGATAACTTTTTTGATATGGTCACATGTCAAACACTTCCAATTCATGTTAGCAATCCCATGGATGTTATACATGAGATGACCAGAGTACTAAAACCCAAAGGTATTATTATTGCAGCGGAACCTAATAACGTAACTAATAGTTTAATTTTTAATAGCACCTATTATAAATTACCTGTCCATGATATTTTGGATCTAACTATAGGCGAGGGAAATAATTCATTAAGAGATCTCGTTCCGGGGTTATTTGCAAGTGCTAAGTTAAGCGACATTGAGGTTTATTTATCCGACAAAACTCTACCATTATTTCCTCCATATCAAGATTCTGAACAAAGAATAATGAAAAAACAATTGGAGGAGGAGGCTAAGAGTAATTTTTGGAATGGTAAGAAAGAAGAATTAAGACGTTATTTTATGGCCTTTGATCCTGATGCACATGAATTTGATCGCTTATGGACTAAAGTTGTTAAGTACCATCATTATATACTTCAAGATATTGAGCTTGCTGAATTTCACGCCGGGGGAAGTAGCATTATGTATCTAGTATCTGGGAGGAAACCAGCCAAAAATGACGAAGCCTAAGTTATTAAAAAGCTTAGGAATTAGAAACTGTCAATTCTTAGTCTATCAAAAGACTCAATCTGTATTAGTTCATTTAATATTACTTCTTCTTATCATGGCAATGTCGATAATGCATTTCTGAGTTTGACAAAACACCGTATCTGGCACGGTATTTTTATTAGAATAATTTCAGATATATTCTTTTTATAGAGTAAGACACGTTATCAGAACAATGATACAATTAATGGTAAATAAGATGTACATAAAAATATATTTATTCTTAATATTTATTTTAAATTCAATAAGTTGTTCATATCCTAGTGATATGTTTGAGCAGAGCTTAGAAGCTGAACCATTACCTTTACAGGTTGTAAACGAAGAAGTTCTTGAAAGAGGACCCGCAGCACAGAGACCAGTAATATCGATTGAATTTGATTCCGTTGACCTGATACTGCCTGTGAGGAGCATGGATAAAGAACATAGAAATACAACAATAGAAGGCCTTCAGAATAGTGAGTATGAAAAAGGATTGGGTCTAAGTTGTTGTCACCACCCTTTTTATTATTTAACTTCCTTATTAGGACTGTTTACTCAGGAAAAAGAGGAATATCCTCATGCAAGCCTTGAAGATTCTCTAAGAGTTTTACCTAATGAAATTATTGGTATAATCATTGCTTACTTAGATCCTTTATCTATGGTGAGATTTTCACATGTAAATAAAAAGGTTAGAGAATTTCTTAATAACGACTATTGGATACGATATAATTTAATTCATGGATATCAAGAAATTGAGGAAGAAAATCCCTGGCTTAATATATGGAGCATTCCTACAATCGTGTCTCCTATTAAAGTAATGCTCGCTAATTATTACTATGAAATAGGGATAAAGAAACGCGATAAAAATCTAATAAAAAAATCTTCTACTCTTGGCTTATTGAAAGCAAAAAAATATCTATCAGAAACACAAGCCTCTTCAACACAAGTTTACCCAGTTAATAGCTATCGTTATGGTATTTATACTAGTGGATTCTATCCTCGTTACAAAATAGAAAACTAACCTCAAAATGACTATAAATATATTTCAAGAAATAGATAAAACAAAGCAAGATATTAATAAAGAATTGCGATTGATAGTATCAGAAAATTATGCCTCTCCAGCAGTAATTAAGGCAATTAGTGCGGAAGCAACCAATATATTTGTATAGGCCGCACAAGATACCCAGAGTGTGATTGAAAATCTCCAACAAGGGGGATATCTTGTTAGTTTCCTAACAATTCCCATGATATTAATACTTTGGAATTTACCTTACCTTTTTTCCGCTTTGAATCAACCTTACAAGTTGGTGGAGTTAACTAGGCAATTCTTACATGGGATCGCTTGGGGTTCATTAGGTATGCTTGGGTTTACGATGTTACGGGAGGTTTCTGCTAATTTAGAAAAACCTATTATTTCTATGTATATTTGCATCATTGCATTACCATTAAACATATTTTTAAACCACATGTTTATTCACGGCTTATTTGGGTTTCCTTCATGGGGAGTATTTGGGATTGGCATTGCCAATTCTATTGTACAATTATTTATGTCTATTAGCATTTTTACATATTTTATTTTTAATAGAAACCTCCGCATCTATATTTTCCAACCGATTAAAAAAATTCATTGGCAAAAAATCCTCTATTTCCTTAAATTAGGAGTTCCAATGAGTTTGACTTATTTCTTTGAAGCTGGATTATTCAATGTGTCTGCCATTATCATGGGGTGGATTAGCATAGAGGCCCTAGCGGCGCATCAAATTTTACTACAGTGCACAGAAGTTGCTTTTATGTGTTTTTGCTGTTGCTCAAACAGCCTCCATCCGCATTGCTCATGCGATTGGAAAGAGAAATTACGTTGAAATAATACCGTATTTATAAATATTGGGATCGGTATAGTTCTAGCATGTATAGTTGGATTAATTTATTTTACTAACCATCAGAAACTAACGCACATTTTTATTAATGCAGAGAAAGATCAAGATCTGATTATATATAATTTAACGAAAGACTTCTTTCGTATTGCTATAATTTTTATATTTTTTGATGCCTTACAAATTATCGGCAATAATGTGTTACGGAGTATGAATGATGCTTATATTTCTATGATCTTAAGTTTGGGATCATATTGGATTATTGGGGTAGGTGCCGCTTACTTTTTTGGCTTTATTTTGCAGTGGAACGGTAATGGAATTTGGTTTGGCCTCACCTTGGGAATAGCTGTTTCAGCAGTAACTTTATGGGCATGCTTTTATTATTTGCTTTTTAAGTCAGGTACGCAACTCTCGTTGCTAAAGGTCACACCTAAAAATTAGAAAAATAAGCCTTACCATTCAAAAAAGTTAACAACTTAATAGAGTCGCGTGCGCACTTCTATTCTTTTTAAGGTTACTTTATTGTTGTAAGAAGATTAATATATTCAGTCAAATACCCTGATCATCAAATATATGAGTGTCGCTTTTAAGCACAAAATCAATTATTTCACGGCGATTTTGGCAATGAAATTTTTCTCTCAAAATATCGAAGTAATACTCAACAGTTCTATAAGATATGGATAAATCTTTTCCAATTTCTTTTGATGTTTTCCCGCGCATGAGCAGTTGTAAGCATTGAGTTTGTCTTTTAGATAAAGTGATCTTTTTATTATGAGAAACGTTAACTACAGCATTCTTGGTTTCTAAGACATCTGTGTATAATAACATTTTATCCCTCTTTATAGTTGAGAATAAGCTCTTTATTTTTCGAACTTATATTCATACCCTAGCGATAAGAGGTTTTTCCTGGTATCAAGCATATTTACTTAAAACTAGCTATTTAAGGGAAAATTACTTAGATTTTAATTTATGAAAAAATAGATATGCATTTCCAAGCTGCAGGAATAGAAACGGTAACTTGCTCATCCATGAAAGAATATGTTCCAGAAATTTTTAAAGATTTTGAACTAAATTACGTTGAGACGATAAAGGATATATATTTTACCCCTCGCGAAATAGATGTAATTTCATGTCTTATCCATGGTAGAGTAGTTAAAACCATAGCTTCTTATTTATCAATTTCAGCAAAGACAGTAGAGACCCATATATGGAATATTATGGGTAAATTAAAATGTAACTCTCAGGAATCAATAAGAGACTTCATTGAAAAAACTAATGAAATATCCTTTATAAGAAACCATTACGCTAGAATTCGACTGCAAACAGATTTTGAAAAATGCTTGGCTGAGATTAAAAATTATGATCCCAAAGTAGATAGAAAATGCATAATTTTCTTTGATGATAATTCAAAAAACATCACCTCTTTCATCCACAAGCTAAAAAAGCATTTAAGTATTTGTAGTCTAGATATTTCAGTTAAATACCGAAATCTAAATAAGGTTTTTAACAATACTAAAAGTACGTTACCTTTTAGTAACTATGATCATATTATTTATATAATAACTCATAAGGAGAAGTTACCTGAGATAACGCAATATCCTAGTAATCTTTTTTTTCTTATTAATGAAGGAAACGATAGCAATAATATCAGCTGGGAAAATCCTAGCTTTAATCACTTAAATATAGCCTCTTATAAAAGTTATTTTTTTCTACTATTCGACATTTTAAAACAGATATTTCCTACTGCTCATCTGGATTCAACGATACATCAGTTTCAACAACATTATGACAAGTTTTTAGGTGCACAATTGGTTATCTCTGAACCAATAACCTACACCAAAAATGAATTAAAAAATAAACAAGCTTATTGGAACAAAAATACTATTAAAGTAGCTAAATGGGTTAGACGACACATTTGGTTATCTCTAACTTTATTGGGTATCTTTGTGATCAGTGTTGTCTCATATATGCAAACAAATACACAAGAATATAAAAATATCACGACCCCCATTCATACTTGGAATTTACCTTTTCCAAATCTTTATTTTACGGGAAGAGAAAAAGAATTAAGAGAAATCGCAATAAAATTCGAAGAGGCAGACAAAAAAGATGAGTCTGTTTCAGTCGTTGTGTGCGCTGGGTTAGGAGGTATCGGAAAAACTGAGATTGCAAAATATTTCTGTCATAATTGGAAGAATTATTCCACTAGAAATTATTCCTTAAGGGTTTGGTTCCATGCAGAGAAGTTAGATCAGCTATTAGATAGTTACTCAGCTCTTGGTCAAAAACTTGGGATTACGACAGTTGATACCTCTTCAGAAATCATTATTGAAAAAGTAAAAGAATGGTTTGAAGCTCACCCAAACTGGCTAATTATATATGATAATGCTGAGAATTTTGATGCGCTGATTAACTTTTTCCCTCAAAAGGGGGGACATATTTTAATTACTTCACGGCATTTAAGCTGGCCGAATGTTTTGGAAGTTAATTCTTTGAAAGAAGAAGATGCCATTAATCTTGTTGGTAAAATCATAAATAGAAACGAGAATGCATCAGATATTCAAATTTTGGTTCAGACTCTTGAGAAAATGCCTTTGGCAATATCACAAGCAGCAGCTTATATCCGCGAAAATGGTAAGACAATTAAGGATTATTTGCAAGAATACTCCCAAGAGCGATATAAATTATTAGCAGATAGCACTAAGCTACCTGGATTACATCACTCTCCTATAGCCATAACTTGGAATATTAGCCTTAGTAGAATAAGAGAAGAGTCTATTATAGCCTATAAATTAATTAATGCATTTGTTTATTTATATTCTGATAATATCCCTAGAGATCATATAATTGATTTAGTGCCAGAAGTTAAAGAACATCCGACTCAGATAGACAAGGCTGTTCAGGCTCTAATAAGTCATTCCATGGTAAAATTTAACGCGATTAATAATAACTTATCCTTGCATAGGCTTGTCCAAGAAGTTATGTGGCATCAACAACTGAAAGATGGTTCACAAAAAGAGTGTTTAGGAAGAGTTCTAGACGTCCTTATTCAAGATCGCGATGATCATCTAATACTTGGTGGACTTGCTACGCGTAAAGAAACAATGGAAAGCATTATTCAACATTATGAAAGTTTGCCAGGTTCTAGAAAAACAGCCCTACTTTACCATAGTCTAGGTTGTTGTTATCTGGTAAAAGGTAATTTTACAAAAGCAGAAGCATGCTTTCAAAAGGGCATTAAGAAAGAAGAAAACTCTTCTATTTATTTGGAGTATGGGCAAGCGCTTTATCTAAGAAAACAATTTGATAAGGCTATTAAATACTTAAAGCTATCTATTGAAATGTCTCATGATAATTTTTATTCATACTTTAGTGAAATGGAAAAAAACTCCATTGTCCCTATCTTACAAAGCGAAATTGAGAGAATAGGTGTTGTTAGATCTAAATCATCCCATTTAGCTTATTATTTATTATTGAGAATTTTTATAGACTTAAAAAATAAAAAAGAATTTAATTTTTATTATAACAAATTCAAAGTTATCGCTAAAAGTTACAATAATGCGATTGTTACTAAATTATTTAATGATATATTATTAAGAAGTGATAGGCCCAAAAATTCTTAAAACTAAGATATTGGAAAAATTAAAAACAAAGTAGTAATATCCTCTTTATTAGTTTAACGTTCCTTATGTAGTGATCATTTTTAAAAACAATCACTATATTTTCAAACAGTGAATGAGCATCAAAAAGCATGATAACAAGATTAATTGGCATGATTTTTCTAGAGATCATCTTACAGACAAATGCTTATTCTGAGTCATCTAAGAATATTCCAAAAGAAATTGTGATCATTGGTGCTGGACTAGCAGGTTTAACAACAGCATATCGCCTTCATCAAAAAGGATATCACGTAAATGTATATGAAGCGCGCCCTCGTATAGGTGGGCGTGTGCATAGCGTGCTACTAAAAAATTATGATGGAACTTATTCCGTGGCGGAATTAGGTGGGCAAAACATTAGTGATGGGGGTGAGGCTCACCATTTTCTTGCTCTTTCAAGAGAATTTGGCCTAGAAATAATAGAAGACGAGCATGAATTTTCACGTCTTTTCTATGATGGAAGTCATTATCATGAACCTCGAATTTTGATGGAAGAGCAAAAGGGACGCTTTAAAGAAATTAAGCATAAGCTAGATTCTAATAAAATAAGTTCTAAATCCATTCAACATATTATAGATAACATTTTTCCTCGTTCTTCCATACTTAATAGGATCTTTACTTTCCAGATGACATCTTATGAGGGATCTCCTCCTTCAAAACTCTGTCTTTACCATAATTTAGAAACACTTACATCTATGATTCTTAGCGAATTGGCACCCATCCATAGAACGTCAGGCTATAAACCTACCATGCATCTGATTAGGCTAAAAGGAGGTAATGCTAATTTGCCTCTTAAAATTTCTGAGCAATTGCAAGGGAAAATTTATTTAAACCATACTCTTATAAAAGTCAGTTTAACAGACTCAAACAAGCTTATGCTTACATTTAAAAACGGTAAAACCGTTTTCTGTGATAAGCTAATACTCTCTATTCCTTGTCCAGTTTATGAGGATATCAAATTTGAAAATGATACAATACCTGAGAATCGGCTATTGAAAATTCGAGATGTCCAGTATGGAACCAACGGAAAAATATTAGTTCCACTAAAATATGATAAAATAACACACAACGTTATTTTCAATGATAAAATGGCTACTTTCTTTAATGATGATCGAAAATTATTGAATATATACTATACAGGAAAATATGCAGCTCATCTTCTTCTTAATCTTAAAGCTTTATATAATGAGGCCACCATTGTTATAAGGGGAGGTGTAGAAAATTCTAAACTTCCAACAGAGTTGCCGGTTCTTCCTAGAGAGGAACAGTTAACCCTATATTCAAAACCTATTGTAAAGTCCTGGTATGAAGATCCATTTTCTAAAGGTTCTTATTCTAATTTTGGCTTAAATTCTCCTTTAATTGAAGAAAAAGTGTATCACGGTATAAAAGTGAAAGCGCTTTTTGAACCTATTAGTGACAAGATCTATTTTGCTGGAGAACATACAACAATTTTAGATGAAATAGGAACAATGGAAGCAGCAGTTGAATCTGGTGAGCGTATTGCTCATTTAATTTCTACCTCTTCTAGCAAAAACTCATGAGATTATAAAAATTCTGTTCTAATCTTATTAAACGGCAATCAACTTTCAGCTATCAAAATGCTACTATAAGATTTACTAGTAGGCGTATAAAAATACTAATTGCATACATTCTCAGCACGATTAGAATAATGTTTAGCTGATAAGACGTTACCTTTTTATATATATGATGTTGATTTTCAATTTAAGTAAAAACAGAGGAAGACATTGGTGCAGAATTATTACGTTTTCCCGATATCATAAAATTTGAGGAAACTACGCATAAGCTTAAATCTTCTTAATAACCTTAACTGGCTTTGTGAAAAATATATACCGTATTCTCTACGGATATATTTAAAGCAACTTTTTTACTAGCCTTACAACTACCGCATTAACTGAATTGTAAATTCTGTAATGCATGGAATAATAGTGATAAATTTTTTGAGGCATTTCCAAATGAAGTTGTATAAATCTAAGCGTAGAATCTCCTATTAAATGAGTACATTTTTTCATGAATTATAATTCATTTACTAAGGGAGCTCTCATGAACAAATTTACTCTTTCTGTTATTTCTTCGTTATTTTTAACCCGAACTATGTTTAAGGAATATCAATTAACATATTGAAAGTATTGAGGTAATCTCGATTTGAAGAATAGGGAGATACCTCAATGCTGATAGATTACGATAGATTATTTTATTTTGTCGATAACTTTTGTAAAGGCTTTGAGC